>JAUZSJ010000001.1 GCA_030949555.1 Persephonella sp.
TTTAGGAGGTAGCTCTTGTCCCGGAGTTCCAACAGATAGTTTTTCATTTATGCTCCCTTTTTTTCATAAGTGGATATCCTAACTCTTCCCTGTGTTTCACAAAAGCCTTTGCACATTCCCCTCGCAAGGTTTCTCACTCCTTCCTATAAACCTCGCCCTTTTCGTTCACAGAGAGAGCTCCCCTTGCATCAAGTAAATTAAATATGTGGGAACATTTAAAGGGGCATAGTCATAGGCTGGTATGGGGAGACTAGTGTTCTATCAGGCGGAAACCTTCCTTTTCGTGCATATCGAATGTAGAAAAAGAGCATAGAGCTCTGTATCTGCAAGCTCAAAAGTCAGTAAACAGACCACTGCCTTTCAGACTCTTTGTATATATCACCGTAGGTCAAACCGGGTGCCCACACAATATCGTAAACACTATCCACATTTTGCAGATATGTAGCTATCCCCTTTCTAAACCATATGTTATCTCAACACTTACAGAAGGAAGGTCTAAACTCCCTACCTGCTGAAAGTATGTAAACTGTGTTATTTCCATGCCGTCAAGCCACACTTCCCATCCAAGCCCCCATGCTCCAAGGGTTGGGCTTTCCCAGTCGTCTTCAACAAACCTTACATCATGTTTTCAGGTCAATACCAAGAGCTTCAAGGAAGCTTCAGATCAAATCTCTGAGGATTTCTGGGCAGGCTTCATCACCTGAGCGATGGCCAGCCGCTGAGTCTGTTAGGGTTCTCCCCATATCTCCCATCCTTTGGTCTTCTTGATGGTTCATTACATAACACACATTCCATTCCTCTGGACCCAGACATCTCAGGAAGGTGGCAGGATTCATCGTCCCTGCACCAACTTCAATGTCGTAAGGTTGCCATAGAATGCATCCCTGTTGTGTCCAGAATTTTTCTAATCTATGTATAATTTCCTGAAAGGTAATAATTTTGTCCTCTCCAGTCAACCAGTATCCTCTCATACGTTTTTAGCGTATCTATTTTATCTTATTTTGGTAAATTTTAACAACAGCCTTGATATTTTTAAGGTAAATAATACTTTTTTCCTGTAAAATTATAATTTTGAAACAACTTAAAACCAGGTGAAAAATGCTAAGGTGCCCTTTTCAAAATCTTTCTACTTATATAACAGTCTTATTGGGACTTTCAGGGATAGCCCTGTTTGTTTACATGAATACAAGAAATCTTCCTGATGTTCGCAATCTGGAACACTGGAAACCCAGTCAGGTGTCTCAGGTTTTTGCATACGACGGTTCTCTTTTAACAGAATTTTACATACAGAAGGCGAATGCGGTATCTATTGAAAAAGAATACCTGACCATGTTAAGAAAGCATTTATTGCGGTTGAAGACAGAGAACATTTTATGAAAACCCTGGCATAGACATATGGGGTATCTTAAGGGCTGCGTTCATAAACATAATTTCAGGCAGGATTGTTGCAGGAGGAAGCACCATATCTCAGCAGCTTATAAAAAATCTGTTCCTTACTCCAGAAAGGAGCTTTCGAAGAAAGTTCAAGGAGATTATTTTAGCCGGTAAAGACAGCAACAAGAATATATCCAAAAGACAAGATTTTAGGAGATGTGTCTCAACCAGATATACCTTGGCCATGGAGCATATGGTGTGGAATCTGCATCACAGGTCTATTTTGGGAAACATGTGTGGGAGTTAGACGTGTGTGAGGCTGCTGTTTTAGCTGGTCTGCCGAAAGCCCCAAGCAGGTACGACCCCTATAAAAAGCATATGGAAGTGAGCTCTCCAGAGGAGAAATGCAGTCTTACAGAGCATGGTTGAAGAAGGATACATAGATATATACACAGCAAAGGAATGTTATGAAAAACCTATCGTCCTGAGGGAAAAAGATGAAGAGGATGTAAACATCCATGACTACTTTACAGAAATGGTAAGACAGTGGTTTGCTAACAGATACGGAATAGATGAGCTGTATAAAGGAGGCTACAAAATATACACAACAGCAGACAAAGACCTTCTCAGAAATACCCATTACATAGTAAAAGACCATATAGAGCTTTTACAACAGCAGGTTGGCTTTCCCAAACTTTCAGAAGAAGAGATAAACAAAATGTTAGAAGAGTACAGTAAGCAAAGTACAAAAAAATTGTTAAAAAACCATGCGTACATTGGATTAATAGAAGATATAAAAGGTAAGACAATACTTTTTAAAATAGGGGAAAAGGAAGGAAAAATCAGATTTTATGGCTCATTGAAAAATGTCCAGAAAGGACTTCCTGTTTATGTCAGATACTTAGGGAAAGATATATTTGAATTTATTCCATATTTGGAAACTGCTGTTGTCTCTATCGACCATAAAACAGGAGCTATCAGAGCCCTATCTGGCGGATATGATTTCAAAAAATCCAAGTATAACAGAGCTGTTCAGGGAAAAAGACAGCCAGGTTCTGCTTTTAAACCAGTTGTTTATACTGCAGCAATAATAAAAGGTTTTACCCAGATTTCTATAATTGACGACGAACCTGTTGCTATATGGGACCCTGATAGATTTGAGGAATGGATACCAAGAAATTATGAAGGGGAGTACCATGGAAAAGTTACTCTGAGGGAAGCTTTAACAAGAAGCTTAAATGCAGCATCTGTAAACCTTTTTTTAGAAATAGGGTACGAACCTGTCATATCTCTTGCATACAGACTGGGAATAAAAACGAAAATACCAGAAGTTCCATCTATTGCCCTGGGGAGCATAGATGTTTCTCCCCTTGAATTAGCATCTGTTTACTCAACTTTTGCAAATAACGGTGTCAGGTGCGAACCATACTTTATAGAAAAGGTTATTGACCCAAATGGAAATCTGATTTACCAGCATGAACCTCAGTGCTGCCGGGTAATTCCTGAAGAAGAAAATGCAGTGATGGTTGACCTGCTGAAAAGGGGTTATTCAGGAGGGAACAGGAAGAAAGGCAAAAGTGTTAGGATTTCCTGTTGCAGGAAAAACAGGAACAACAAATGACTATACAGATGCGTGGTTTGCAGGCTTTTCAACAAAACTTACAACAGTGGTGTGGGTAGGATACGACTTTAAGAAAAAGATAGGCTGGAGGATGACAGGAGCAAAAGCAGCACTGCCTATATGGATTGACCTTATGGCTACAGCACATACAGATAGAGAAGTGGCAGACTTTCCTGTTCCAGAAGGAACTGCCTACATACCTATTAATTTAAAAACACAGACAGTATCTGATGGAAGCTGTGAAAGCAAAAAACTGCTGTTTACAAAAGGAACAGAGCCAAAGATTGACTGCTCAGGTAATATAATAACTGTTCCTCTTTACAAAAAAGAAGAACAGGAATTTCTATTTGATATTAATAGCAGGAGAGAAGATGATGAAATACAGCTACCCAGACAGTAGAGGATACTTTGGACAGTTTGGAGGAAAATTTCTTCCAGAGACCCTTATCCCAGCACTTGAAGAATTAGAAGAACAATATGAGAAGATAAAAAATGATGGAGACTTTCAGAGGGAACTGGTTTATTACCTTCAGGAGTATGCAGGAAGACCTACAGTTTTATACTATGCCCACAGACTGACTGAAGCAGTGGGAGGGGCAAAAATATATCTGAAACGGGAAGACATGCTCCACACAGGTGCACACAAAATAAATAACACTCTTGGACAGGTTCTTCTGACAAAAAAGTTAGGAAAAAAAAGAATAATAGCAGAAACAGGAGCAGGACAGCACGGCGTATCTACAGCAACAGCAGCTTCACTGTTTGGTCTTGAGTGTGTTGTTTATATGGGAGAGGAAGATGCAGAAAGACAGGCATTGAATGTTTTCAGGATGAAGTTGCTTGGAGCAGAAGTAAAAATAGTAAAGTCAGGAAGCAGAACACTGAAAGATGCAGTGAATGAAGCTCTCAGGGACTGGGTTACAAATGTAAGAACAACCCATTATGTTATAGGCTCCGCCCTTGGACCCCATCCTTTCCCTGTCATCGTAAGAGACTTCCAGTCTGTTATAGGAAGAGAAACAAAAGAACAGATTATAGAGATAGAAGGGAGACTTCCTGATGCTATTGTTGCCTGTGTAGGTGGAGGAAGCAATGCCATAGGAATATTTTATCCATTTATAGAAGATGAAGACGTCAGATTGATAGGGGTTGAAGCTGCAGGTTATGGTATAGAAACAGGTCAACATGCAGCAAGCATCAACGGTGGCTCTGTAGGAGTTTTACACGGAATGAAGTCATACTTTCTGCAGGACGAATGGGGACAGATAGAACATACCCATTCCATATCCGCAGGTTTAGACTATCCTGGTGTAGGTCCAGAGCATGCCTTTTTAAAGGAAACAGGAAGAGCCCAGTACATAACAGCAACAGATGAAGAGGCATTAGAAGGTTTTATGCTCCTGTCCAAAACAGAAGGTATAATCCCGGCTTTAGAAAGCTCCCATGCTGTGATAAAAGGAGTAGAAATAGCTAAAGAGATAGGAAAAGAGGGTGTTGTGGTGATAAATCTGTCAGGCAGGGGAGACAAAGATGTTCGTCAGGTAAAGAACTTTTTTGACACAAACCCTGATGTATACAGAAAAAATTAATAAAAATCTAAAAACAAAGTACAGCATTTAGGAAAAGTCTATAATATCCTTTGGAAGTATTAATACAGAGAAAAACCTTGCAAAATCAAAGATAAAATAAAGTTTATTAAAGGAGAAAATAGCTGGAGTGTAGTTGAGGAATGATAGAGATAAAAAACTTTAACTTTGGAGAGCTTGAAAGATGGGTCCGTCAGCAGGGATGGAAAAAGTTTAGAGCAAGGCAGATTGCAAAATGGATATATGCCAGAAAGGCAGGTAGTTATGATGAGATGACAGACCTTTCTAAAGAGATAAGAAACTCTTTAAAAGAAAATACTGTCCTGAATGTTTTGCAGTTGATTACGTACGAACAGTCTAAAGAAGACGGAAGCATAAAATTCCTGTGGAGATTGAAAGACGGACACACAGTAGAAACAGTTTTCATACCTGAAAAGGACCATTACACACTGTGCGTGTCAACACAGGTAGGATGTGCAGTAGGGTGTGATTTTTGTTTCACAACAAAGGATGGACTGATAAGAAATCTGACAACAGCAGAAATTATAGACCAGTACATACAGTCCCAGCGTTTTGTAGGTTTAAACAGGAGAATATCCAATGTTGTTTTTATGGGGATGGGAGAACCCCTCGCAAATTACGAAAATGTAAAAAAAGCTGTCCAGATTATGACAGATGACAGGATGCTTGGTCTTTCAAACAGAAAGATAACCATATCTTCCAGCGGAATAATACCTCAGATAAAAAAGATGTATCAGGACAGTTCTTTTCCACAGGTAAGACTGGCAGTTTCACTGAATGCTGCAGACCAGAAAACAAGGGAAAAATTGATGCCTATTTCCCAGACAAACACTTTAGAAGAGTTAATGAAAACATTAAACAGCCTTCCTGTAAAAACAGGATACAGAATAATGCTTGAATATGTGTTGATTAAAGATATAAACGACAGACCAGAAGACGCCCACAAACTGGCAAAGCTGATAGAAAAAAACAAAAAAAGGTATAAGGTTAATCTTATACCATTTAATCCATATCCTGGCT
Source organism: Persephonella sp. (assembly GCA_030949555.1). Classification (GTDB taxonomy): domain Bacteria; phylum Aquificota; class Aquificia; order Aquificales; family Hydrogenothermaceae; genus Persephonella_A. The sequence continues at coordinate 5,623 of JAUZSJ010000001.1, forward strand.
CCCCATACGAAAGACCTGAGGAAGAGAGAGTAAACAGATTTCATAAAATACTGTGGCAGTATAACATTGGAGCATTTGTCAGGTGGAGTAAGGGAAAAGATATATCTGCTGCCTGTGGACAGCTGAGAAAAAAAGATATAACAGAAAAGGTCTCATTTATCACCCCTACAGCTTTGAAAAAATAATCTTGGTCATCTTTTTCAGCTCCACCCTGTGATAATATTTATAAAAAAGCAGGGTGTACGTTGATAATAGACACTGTCTGCACCTATTGCGGAGTTGGATGTGATATATCTTTCAAAACAGATAATAGGCAGATTATAAAAGCTTTTGCAAAAAAGGAAGGAACAGTATCCAGAGGAAAACTATGTATAAAAGGAAGAAAAGGATGGGAATACCTTTATTCTCCATACAGAATTAAAAAACCCCGTATAAAAAAATCATTTATAGAAAAACATATAAATTACTTTCCTGAACATATCAGGTCTCAGATAAAAAACCTTACAGACTTTGATAAAAACTTTTATGAGGCAGACTTTTCCCTTACCTGTGAGATTGTTGCATGGAAACTGAAGCAGATTAAAGAGATGTATTCCCCTTACGCTGTAGCAGGCATTGGAGGAGCAAGAACAAACTGTGAAAGTGCATATCTGTTCCAGAAGTTCATAAGAAAGTACATAGGTTCCCCCCACATAGACAACTGTGCACGGGTGTGCCACTCCCCATCTTTGAAAGGGATGAGAACAACCATTGGAGAAGGGGCAGCAACAAATCCCTTTGACGACATATACAAGACAGAGTTTATTATAGTGATAGGCTCCAACACAACAGAAGCACATCCAATTGTTGCAAACAGAATAATAGACGCTGTAAGAAACGGGACTGAGCTGGCTGTCATAGATGTGAGAGAAATACCCCTGTCAAAATTTGCCCACCATCATCTGACAATTCCATTTGAGTCTAATCTGCTTGTTTTAAACATGATGTCCCGGGTAATAATAGAAGAAAATCTCTATAACGAAGGGTTCATCAGGCAGAGGGTAAAAGATTTTGAAGAGTTCAGGGAAAAGATACTCACAGACCCCTTTTCAGACCCTGAGCTGTTTAGAAAAGTTAAAGGGTATGAGTATCTGTCTGAGAAAATAAGAGATGTTGCAAGAAAGTATGCAACAAAAAAGTCCATGATACTGTGGGGCTTAGGCATTACAGAGCATATAGACGGAAGCTACTCTGTTATGGCAATAACCCATCTTGCTATGCTTACAGGAAATGTAGGAAAGGAAGGGGCAGGATTGATGCCTCTGAGGGGTCAGAACAATGTTCAGGGAGCCTGTGATATGGGATGTCTGCCATACTTTGACCCTGATTACAGAACGCCAGAAGAAACAGGTCTTATGACACCTGATATTATAGATGCAGTCTTAGATGGGAAAATAAAAGCCATATACAACTTAGGGGAAGATATAGCCCACATTCATCCAAATCAGAACAAGATACACAGAGCATTACAGAAGTTAGAGTTCTTAGTGGTAAATGAGATATTTCCCAATGAGATTACAGAGTATGCAGATGTGATTTTTGGGGTAAAAAGTGCTTACGAAAAGGAAGGAGTTTACATAAATGCAGAGAGAAGACTACACCTGTCCCAGCCTGTTATCTTTTCAGACCTTCCAGACGACTGGGAAGTGCTATCAGAAATAGCAAAAAGAATGGGAATACAGGTTCAATACAAAAAATCTGAAGATATATGGAATGAAGTAAGGAGAGAAGCTCCTGTCAGATTTTCTGGTGCTTCGTATGAAAAACTGAAACAAAACAGACTGAAAGGGCTTCAGTGGCCTGTAAAGGAGACAGACACACCTGTTTTACATGTGAACCAGTTTAGAACAGAAGATGGATACGGCAGGTTCCACTACAAACAGTGGGAAATCAGAGGTATGGTAAAAGAGCTGCTACAAAAAGGAGAATATGAGGATTTTTACCTCACAACAGGCAGAAATCTGATACATTACAACAACGCAGCACAGACAAAAGAATGTATATCCCTCATATCTAAAATTTCAGAGGACACTGTTTATGCAAGTGAAAAAGACAGAGAAAAGCTGAGAAATGCATCTAAGGTTATACTCCTTTCCCAGTATGGAGAAACAGAGCCTCTAAAACTGAAATTTGTCAGCTTTTTAAAGGAAGGAACCCTTTTCACAACGTTTCACTTTGCAAAAAGCAAGATAAACTACCTGTTTGGAGACGAATCAGATACTTTTGTGAAAACAGCAAGATTTAAATCTGTAAAGGTAAAGGTTATTCCTGTCCACTGAGAAGTCTTTTCAGATATAAAGCATTACCGGGAGCATAGGCATAAAAGTCATTATTAAAGTATACAAAGCATTCTTTTGCTTTTGAAGTTCTGATTTTATCTGCCCATTCCTTTAGCTCATCTTCCGAGTAGCTGTGTCTATACCAGCTGTCCCTCCCGTGGAACCTTACATAACAAAAATCTGCAGTCTGGATAAACTCCTCCGAAGTTTCGGTGCACTTACTGTGCAGAAAGCTATATTATTTTTTCTGAAAACTGTATAGACTTCTTCATTCCACCAGCTTGTGTGTCGAAACTCAACAGCATTCTTAAACGCTGAATTCAAAGAAATGATTATCCTTTCAAGATTACTCTGTGAGTATCTGAAATTGGGAGGCATCTGAAAGAGAAACACCCCTGTTTTTTCCTTCAGGTTTTCTGATATAACAGAATAAAACTGATTAATCCTGTCTTTCACTTTTGAAAATCTTTTTATGTGGGTAATCTCTTTGTTTGCCTTTACAGAAAAAATAAAACATTCTGGAGAGTCTCTATACCATTTTTTTATGTTTGACGGTTTTGGAAATCTGTAAAAGGTTGAGTTAATCTCAACAGTATCAAAAACAGAAGAGTAATACCTAAACCAGTGGGAAGGTTTCAGCTCTTCTGGATAGAATCTTCCCTTCCATCCCCAGTAGAAATTAACCAGAGCATCCTATATGATGCTTTTTTTCCATCTGAGCATTCCTTTACAGCATTCAAAACTAAATATGTTACTGTCCCAGCAGCAAGTCCAGTGAGCAAATCTCCAAAAGGAGTAATTAGATTTTCAGTAAGGTGGTGAATAAACTCTAAGTTGTGGGAAAGTATACCTCCACCTACAAGGAGCATGGCCACAGTTCCTATAACAGAGAGAGTTTTTATCACATAAGGCAGAGATATAACTAAGTAATATCCGAACTTTTTAAGAAATCCTTCATACCTTTCCATCAACAACAGCCCAAAATCGTCCATCCTGACAATCAGAGCAACGAGTCCGTAAACTCCGACAGTGGCTAAAAGTGCAACAGCTGTTACAGAAACAACCTGAACCTCAAAGGTTTTATCCTGAACTGCAGAGAGGGCAATAATTATTATCTCTAAAGACAGAATAAAGTCTGTAAGTATGGCAGACCTTATCTTCTCTTTTTCTGACATCTCTTTTTTATTTTCTTTTTTCTCACCTTTATGGAAAATAAACTCAATAACCTTTTCAGCACCTTCATAAGACAGATAAACACCACCAATCAGTAATACAGGAAGAATCAAAAATGGAGCAAAATAGCTAAGGGTAAAAACAGCAGGCAAGATAATCATTTTATTGATAAAAGAACCCTTTGTTATAGCCCATATGACAGGTAGTTCCCTCTCTGTTGCATATCCTGAAGTTTTTTTAGCACTGACAGCAAGGTCGTCAGCAAGTAGTGCTGAAGTTTTGTGGGTTGCACTTTTTGTTGCAGACGCAATGTCGTCCATTATCAGTGCTATGTCGTCTAAAAGGGCAAGCAGTCCTGTTGCCAAAATACACCTCCAGGTAACGTTCAGGTAACGTTTATCTTTTATATTATAGATAACAATAATAATTTTACAGGAGGTAAACAGTCATGAAGAAAAAATTACTGGTAGGAGCCCTACTTGTAGTCTCTACAGTTTCCTTTGCAGCTCAAAACAGTGTACCAGCAAACGCTGGAGGGCAGAATACACCCTCACAGAATACGCCTGCTGATACACAACAACCTGGCAATAATAATAATTCTTCCGGAGGAAATGTTCAACCCCCGGCACAAACAAACCTACCACAGAACCAGACAGCTCAAAACAGTGTACCAGCAAACGCTGGAGGGCAGAATACACCCTCGCAGAATACGCCTGCCGGTACACAACAACCTGGCAATAATAATTCTTCCGGAGGAAATGTTCAACCTCCGGTACAAACAAACCTACCACAGAACCAGACCGGCTCATCCTCAGTTAAAAACGACATAAAACAGCTCATAGAACAGGTCAAGTCTGCTCCAGCAAATGAAAAATATATCTATATGAACAAACTAAAGGATGCTTTGAGAGAAATGAACGAGTATCAGAGAAAAGAAGTTATTGAAAAATTAACTGAGGAACTGATGGGTGAACACGAACACCATGAACATCACCATGAATATATGGACGAGCATGAACACGACAAATATTACGAAGACAGAGAACATCATGAAGAGTATGAAGAGCATTACGAAAGCCACGAAGAAATGTACGAAAAATCCTATGAGGATTACGAGAAAACAGAACATCTGTACGAAAACAGCACAGAAGACAGGATGGGCAGTTACGAAGAAAGGTCTTATGAGATGAACAGCTCAGACATATATGAAAGAACAATAGAAAAAGAAGAAGACGATTAATTAATAAATAACTCAGGGGTAGGAAAGATGAAAAAAGTTTTATTGTTCCTTGCAGTAATCCCTTCTGCTGCTCTTGCATTTACTGACTCAGACCTTGATGGGGTGGAGGACAGCGTGGACAGGTGTCCCCGCACCCCTCTTTTGTAAAAGTGGATAAACATGATGTCCACTAAAAGAGTGCAAATCTCTACTTCAAAAGTTGTCTGCCCATACAGAAGACAGTCGTTTTAACAACACACTGACAAATGTCACATTTGGTTATTCTTACAGAAGATTTTACTTTTCTCTTACCACAAAATATTACATCGATGATTCTATCAGAAACAAAAGCGGATTAGGGGACACATATCTGTTTGAAGTTATTCATTTTACTGGAAAAAGCTTTTTATCAATCCTGGTCTATCTATTAAACTGCCTACAGCATCTGACAATTTTGGTAGCCAGGAAATGTAGATTTTATACCTTCGTTAACACTGGACTACTTGATAAACAGAAATTTGACGCATTTTTCTACTATGGATATGTGTGTTCAGAGGAAGTGACAAAGTGGGTAACAATTATACAGTTTCTGTAGGTGTGGATATAAAGTGGTTAACCCATCTACACAAGCTTATCATCAC
>JAUZSJ010000002.1:0-37500 GCA_030949555.1 Persephonella sp.
CCCTTTCCTCTTGCATTCAGCAGATTTTCCACATAAGCTGTTTTGTAGCAACATATATTGAACGAACAAGGGGAATTTTATCTATCAATCTATCCCACAGGATTATAAGCCTTTTCCCAAAGTAGTTCTGGGCAACCACTCCTGAAAGAAAAATCAAAAGTATTGTTAGAGCTATACCTATGCCAGGGATATCAGGAACAGGAATAACATATCTGATGTAAGGAAGAACAAGATTATTTACAAATGAGAGGAGCCAGAGAACTATCCATATGGTTATTGCTATTGGTATGAAAATGAACAGCCCAGTAAAAAAAGTATCCCTCAGTTTCAGAAGCAGGTATTTTTTTCTCATATTCACTGTTTACTTCCTGTAGGCTGGTTATTTCCTGGTCTTTGATACGGGACAGGAATGTACTGAACAGCAGGCGTTCCAGCTGGCTGTGGATATAAATCCATCAGTGCATAAACCTCTTCAGGAACGTCAGTTGAAACTTTTAGTCCAAGTTCTCTTAGATGTTGGACAGTTAACGGGTAATCATGTGTATACCTTCCCTGAGAAAGTTCCCGGGCAACTTTCTCTGCTACTTCCTCTGAATAACCTTTTTTAAGAAGGAGACTTTTAACATTCTGATACATCTGTTTCAGAGCTTTTTCACTTACATCTATCTTTATCCATGTTGAATCATCAATTTCGTTCGGGTCTTTAAGTTCTTTTATTTTCACAATAGACGCAGCAGGTTCCTGACCAAGCTGTGGGTCAACAGGTCCAAGGACTGCATGGTTATCCATTATTATCTCATCAGCTGCGAGGGCTATAAGTGTTCCGCCAGACATTGCATAATGGGGAACTATAACCCTGACGGATGCCCTGTGGTCTGCAAGAGCCTGAGCTATCTGTGTTGCTGCAAGGGCAAGCCCCCCGGGTGTATGAATAATAAAATCAATAGGTAAATCTTTCGGAGTCATCCTTATAGCTCTCAGAACCTGTTCGGAATCCTCAATTGTTATAAATCTCATCATAAAAAAACCCAGAAAAGAACGGGTTTCCTGCCGGTGAATCATCGTAATAACCCGGGACTTTCTCCTGTCTTCAATTGCTCTTATCAGTCTTTCTCTACTCCACTCAAGGGTCTGCGCTTTTATCATTGGAAGAATCAGTAAGAAAAGAAATATCAGCCAGAAAATCTGATTTATCAGACTGCTCCTGTTGGGTCCATGATTTTTCCTCCTGAGAGTGAATTCTGTCAAATGCTTCTCTTATTTTGCTCTCTAACTGTTCTCTTGTTTTAACAGTTTTAACAATCTCAAACAGATATCTATTGTCTTCCATACCATTCATCTGTTTTCTCTGTGGTGTTCTCAGAGCTGTAACCTTTTTCCTGTCTTATATGATTCAGGATATTCTTTCCAATATACAGAAGATACATCTGGTCAAAAGATATGGTATTTCTTACAACGGAGACCGAAGAAAAACAGACCTTCGCCGAGATTCTGTTTCAGAAAAGCTTCAGCAATCCTTTCTGCAAGAAATATTATTTTTTTATATCTGTCTACTTCTCCCAGATAATGATTTATGTAAACACCGTCTATGTTTACCTCTGTAAAGTCCTCATTTATTCCCTTTTTAAAAGCAACAATACTGTATGAACTGATTAAATTTTCAATCTCCCTGTATTCTAAAAGCATATAAGACATAATAAAATGCCATATATCAACAACCTCAATCTGAACATTTTCCATATCTGCTTTCTGTTTTTTCCACCATTTCCAGGGAAGACTATCAACAAGTTCAGCACACTCTATCCAGATAGCTCTTGCAAAATCCTCTTTTGTTCTGATATCCGTCCATTTTTCATTTATCTTTCTGTTCAATTCCTCCTGAAGATTGAGCATCTCAATGAGTTTTTCTTCCATTTCTCCTCCTTCAAATGCCCCCTCCTGGGGGCACAGGCTAATCCATTTCAAGTATCATTCTCGCATTTAAAGGCTGAACAGGTCTGTTTGTATCTCCTCCCATCAATTTTCTGAACTTCTGTATCTGCTCTTTTGATAATTCTATCTCCTTTTTCATTACAATCCATCTTACACCTTCAGAACATGGGGGAGTTGTGAGAGAACCACTGTACCTGTAATACTCCTTTTCCTCTGGTAAAAGGTCATATGCATTAACCTTATGGGCGAGTTTGACAGTCTTACCTGCTTCTGGAAGATTTTTCCATATCTTCTCAATAACAGGATTGTTGTTTCCTTCTTTAAACAGAACACCTATAACAGCCAGGTTTCCATCTTTATCTGCATGGACGAAATGAGCCTCGAAAGGATAAGTCTTCCCTTTTAGCTTATGCTCACTTGGAGCATGGAAGTGAAACTGCTTAAGCTCAAAACGGACACCGTCCACAACAATGTAACTCCCTGGCTCGTAATTGACCTTGATGGTATGGCCATTGTTTGTCACAGAGATTCCACCACTGGAGTAGTTAATCTGGAGTTTTTTCAGGTCTGCCTCTACAATCCTGCCTAAATCTACGGGAGACTGATTTTTCCCAATCTTACACATAATATACTCATCTTTCAGGTCTCCCCAGTGCTGTGGACCTGTTTTTCCGTGATAACTCCAGTGGCCTGCTCCCCCCGCAACTGCGGCTCCAGCCACAAAAGAGCAGACCAGTACTGTGACAGCTAACTTATTCATGCTATCCCTCCTTTATTTTTTTCTCCCTGAGGTATCTTGCTGCTTCCTCAGGGTGTTGGACTTATAAAGTACTCTGTGCCCAGCTCAAAACCTGCGTGTATTGCCATACGGGGAAAGATTTCAATGTACCAGTGAAATATCTTTCCAATGTTGTAAAAGTAATCTGGGTCCCATGGAACATCCCTTTTAGGCGGTGCAGTGTGGAGCATCATATTAAACGGTGGGTCGTCAAATAGCTTCGCTAACTTTCTGACAGATACAAAAACTGCTTTAGATAAATCCATCAGGTCTTCATCACTTATAGTAGGAAAGTCGTGAGAATGGAACTTTGGAACTATTCTCATCTCAAAGGGAAAGGCAGATGCAAAAGGACAGTAAACGGTAAATCTGCTGTTATCGTAAACTATCCTTGATTGCTCTTTCAGTTCATATTTTATCTCATCACACAGAAGACACCGCTCTTTTTCAACATAGTATTTCCTGCTCTGCTCAATCTGTGTGTTTATCCTCCTGGGGATTCTGGGGAGAGCTGCAAGCTGGGAGTGCGAATGATATAGACTTTTCCCGGCTTCTCTTCCATGGTTTTTGAATATTTGGACATAATGTATGTTCTCTTCCATGTACAGCTGTTTCATCCTCTCCCTATACGCAATAAACATCAAAAAAATCTCATCAATGGAAAAATCGTGGATATGTCTGTAATGGTATGGAGTATCAATGATAACCTCGTGATAACCAAACCCTCCCATCTTGTCGTAAATATCTTCAGATGTCCTGAAGTAATCTTCTTCTGGTTTTAAAGCAGGAAATTTGTTTGGTATAATCCGAACTTTCCATCCAGGGGAGTCAGGTTCTGTCCCCTCCTCCCTTATAGCAAACACTTCAGAGGGAGTTAGATTTTCCTTCCCTGGTTCAAAGGGACATTTTGTGATATCACCTGTTTCTTTTCTCCAGCCTAACAGGATAATCATGGGGTCTTTTTGCCCTTTCTTTAGATATAATAACCCATGTGTTGTTAAGTCTGTTGTACCTCAGCTCAGGCATACCAGCTCCGAAATTAATGACAGATTAAAGAAGACCTCTTCTCTTCAGGGCATCTTCGTATATCCTGTTATACAGGATTCTCCACTCTGGAGTACCTTCAAGTATCTTTTTTGAATAAGATTTTATTCTCTGTCTTACTTCCCTGTCTATCTCTTTTTCTTCTCTAACAAGCTGTTTCAGTATGTCCAAAATCTTCCTTCTGATTTTGTTTGGATGCTCAAAATCTCAACGGAGTTTTCTGTTTCAATATATTTTTTTATTTTGTGAGCAATCTGGTTCATTCTCTCTTCTGGATCAAGATGTATATTCCTCTCTTCAGCAAGTTTTTCCTTTACTTTCATAACTGCTGTTCTGTATCTGATATCCTCAGACTCCTATAAGATGCATATGCTGTTCCACTAACTTTTCTGCTTCTTCTTCTATCTCTTTTTCTTCCTGAATAGCTTTATTTATAATCTCAAAAACAGCCTTTTTAAACTCATCTTCATTTTCCGTTTCTATGTAATGTTTTTCTGTCAGCTCTTTTATTATGTTACTGACTATTCTCTCTACCAGCCTTGCTGGTATTTTCATTCAATTCCTCCTGCTGTTTCTTCAGACTGTTATTATATTACAATTTATATATTTTTCAAAACAGGGAGAGTAATGGACAGAATTTTTTTCAGATGGAATGTTAAAGAAAAACCGGAAGATTTCATAGTAAAAGAGGAGATGGATTTTCAGTTAGATGAAAGGGGAAATTTTTTCCTGTACATGCTTATTAAAAGAAATCTGAATACAAGAGCAGTATGCTATCCTCTGAAGCTCAGTTATGCTGGGTTAAAGGACAAAAATGCTATTACATTCCAGTACGTTTCTTCAGAAATCAATCACGGCGATTATTTTGTGAAAAAATTTGATAAAAACTCATTTTTTGCTCTTGTCAGAATAGGCAAAATAAGGAGAAAAATCAGAATAGGACATCTGAAGGGTAATAAGTTTTCTATAAAGCTGAAAGGTACAATGTTAAGAAAAACAGAACTGGTTTATAAACTATTATGATGTTCAGAGATTGAGCAGAAACAGGGAAAAAGGAAAGACAGTTATTCAGGAGATTAAAGGAAAGAGCTGGAAAAAACTTAGCTGGTTTGAAAATTTTTATATAGATGCTTATCTGAGTTATCTGTGGAATGAATCTATCAGACTGTTTCTTATGGACAGCTACAGAGGTTATATTATTCAGGAAAAAAGATACACCCACTTTTATACCTGAGATAGAAGATATAAAGAAGATACCAAAAATTCTGGCCTGTTTTAGGATATAAAGTGAAGATTGAAAAATTCTACCAGGATATATATTCAGAGCTTTTAAAAAGGAAGGATTCTCTTATCAGGAATTTATAGAAAAGCTAAAAGATTTAAAGATAAAAGGAGATTACAGAAAGAGTTACATCACTGTTAACAACATCAAAATCAAAGGAGGTAGAATTGATTTTTTCTTCCAAAGGGCAGTTATGCTACTATATTTCTGAAACATCTATACACCAAGTAACTTTTCAGGAAATATAAGAAACTGCTCCTTTAACTCCCTTTCCAGTAAAAGGAGAACTTTCTTACGAATGTTTTTTCTGAAAATGCTGTAAAACGCGCTGTCATTTTTTGCTCTTTTTAAATCTATTGAAACCTCTATTGCTGAACAGCTTTAATACATGGGGATATTTTTCTAAAACATAATCAGCTCCATATTCCCTGTAGTAAAAAAACAGATAAACCCTTGTCAGAAAAACAAATCTTATATAAAGGTCTTTAAGCCTTTCTTCGTCTTCAACTGGATGAAATGGAAATTTTCTCTTTACAGCCTGAGCAAACAGCCCTTTTTTTCTTCCTACATAGCCTGTTCTGTCTGTGTTTCTGTAAGTCTTTGCACCATGGTAAACACCACATGAAGGAGATTTTGATTTTAGTAGAAAGCCATCTATACCTTTCAGAGAGGATAAAAAACTTTCTGAAAAACTGTTTATTTTATAAGTGATGTCTCTTCCTGTCTTTTCCTGAAAGAGGGCATAGCCATTTTTTTTGACCAGAAACACTTTTTTTCTGGGGATACCAAGACCTGCTCCAACCTCGGGACATACCTTTATAACACTTACACATTCTGACAGCTTGACGGCAAAACGGTCAGTTGCATCTTTCCCGTTATATCTGACTTTTTCTCCAACAAGACAGCTACTTACCACAAGAACCGGTTTTTTACCCATTCACAACCTTTAAAACAAGTTCTTTCAGAGCAGATATAAATAAAGGGTTGTCCTGAAGTGTTTTAACTCTCCTGTAATCCTCTATTCCCTCCTCCTCTGCCAGTTTTTTATACTGTATGTCAAGTTCATAAAGGGTTTCAGAATGCTCAGAAACAAAAGAAACAGGAATTATAGACAACTTCTTTATTCCTTCTCTGGCAAGTCTCTGTATTTCTTCATCTGTAAATGGCTGTATCCATTTCACTGGGCTAACCTTTGACTGGTATGCTATTGAATACTTGTTCTGTGGAAAATGCTTCATGATAAGGCTTACCGTTTCCTCTATCTGTTTTTTGTATGGGTCTCCCTCTTTTATTACCTTTTCTGGAAGTGAGTGGGCAGAAAAAAGAAGATAAAAATCTGTGTAATCTTTCCCAAGTTCATCTTTTATATTTTTTACCCATGCTTCTATGTAAAGGGAACTATTATGATAGAAATCTATCCGTTTAACTTCCTGTTTCAGCTGTTTTTTGTGTAGATACTATAAAATTCCTGAAATGAAGAACCTGTTGTTGTTTTACTGTACTGAGGATACAGGGGAAGTAGAACAAATCTGTCAACATTTTCCTTTATCAGTTTTTCTACTGCTTCTTCTGTGAAGGGATGCCAGTATCTCATTGCAACGGCAACAACAAAATCCTCCCCTAATGCCTTCTGTAAAGCTTCAGCCTGTTTGAATGTCTGCTCTGTCTGGGGCGATTTACCTCCCATCACTTTATAATACTCTTGTGTTCTTTTAGCTCTGATTTTTGAAATTATCCAGGCGACAGGTTTTTGAATAGGTCGCGGTATTCTTATGATGTTGTGGTCTGAAAATAGGTTGTACAGAAAAGGCTGAACAGCTTCTAAGCTGTCTGGCCCTCCCATATTCATTAAAACAACACCTGTTTTTTTCATGTTTCACCTGCTGATTTATAATTTTTATAATTTTATCATCTAATATATTTTTCAGAGGAGACAATGCTAACAGAAAAAGAAAGGGAATTTCTATCAAGTAGAAAAAAGCTGATAAAATTAGCATTTCCTTTTGTTATCTTTCTAATCTTTATGTGGATTACTGTTTATATCTTTATGATTATTTTCTTCCCTGAGGTGTGTAATCTGAGCAATTTCCAGAACTAGAAATTATACAGGAAGATTAACGCCTCGTTTTTTTTAATCTCTTTATGGTTGTTCTTATAATCCTGTTTGTCTCTTATGATTGTATTTATAAAGATTGAAGAGCAGTATCTTAAAATCCTGAATAGATGTGCAAGGGGCAGAAAGCCCCAGAAGGTTAATCTTCACAGAAAGGTCTGAGATATTTAGCCCTGTGGGGATGTCTCAGTTTTCTCAGGGCTTTTGCCTCTATCTGTCTTATCCTTTCTCTCGTTACACCAAACTTCTTACCAACCTGCTCTAAAGTATACTCTGTGTCATCTTCAAGACCAAATCTGTACCGGAGAACCTGTTCTTCTCTCTCCGAAAGTGTTGACAATACTTCTTCAAGCTGCTGCCTTAAAGCCTGTCTCAGCACATGCTGTTCTGGAGACAGGACAGTTTTGTCCTCAATAAAGTCTCCCAGATGTGATTCGTCATCATCTCCGATTGGTGTTTCAAGGGATATTGGCTCCTGTGATGTTCTCAGTATCTTTCTTACCTTCTCTGCAGGCATTCCTACCTTTTTTGCTATCTCCTCTGGTGTTGGTTCCCTTCCCAGTTCCTGAACCATAGACCTTGCAACTCTAACAAGTTTATTTATTGTTTCTATCATATGGACTGGTATTCTTATTGTCCTTGCCTGGTCGGCGATAGCCCTTGTTATTGCCTGTCTTATCCACCATGTTGCATATGTGGAGAATTTGTATCCTTTTTTGTAATCAAACTTATCAACAGCTTTCATCAATCCTATGTTTCCTTCCTGTATAAGGTCAAGGAACTGCAGACCCCTGTTTGTGTATTTTTTTGCTATGGAAACAACCAGTCTCAGATTAGACTGAACTATCTTCTGTTTTGTCTCATTTACCTCTTTTCTCCCTTCCTGAATTATGTTTATAACATGTTCAAACTCTGTTGGAACAGTTCCTATCTTTTCTTTAAGCTCTTCAATCTCTTCCATAAGTCTCAACGTTTCTGTTCTCAGTATCTCAAATCTTCCAAATGACAGACCATTTTCCTCTATTCTTTTCAAAACTTCCGGTCGTTGTAATCTCCCTGAAGTAATCTGTCAACATCTTCATCAATTTTTCTCAATTTTTTCAGTCTTTTGCTGAGGTCTTTCTCTTTTCTTTTAAGTCTCATATAAAGGTCTTTCAGCTCATCTGCAATCTTGTCTAATTTTGTAAATTTGATGTTCAGACTCTTTATAAATCTGTTTACAGAGGCATGATTTTTTATAAACTCTTTTTTCAGCTCTTCATTTTCAGGGTTTTCAATTATTGCCCTTTCAAGGTCTCTCAGTTCTCTGTACATCTCCGCCAGTTTCAGACCCTTTGCAATAAACTCCTGTGTAAGGTTATCCATAACCTCTGTTTCATCTGCTTCATCATCCATATCATTGTTTGTATCAACATTTATCAAATCCTTAACCTTCATTTTTCCGTCTGCTATTTTCCGCCCACTCATCTAACAGTCTTTCAGCTAAAAATGATGTTCTGAGCAGTCCTCTGAACACTTTTTTCTTCCTCTTTCTATCTCTTTGGCAAGCATAATCTCTTCCTGCCTTGTGAGAAGAGGTATTTTACCCATTTCTTTCAGATAAAGTTTTACCGGGTCGTCAGTTTTTGACCATGCATCATCTGACAGATTTATTCCCAGGTGGTCACTCTCGCCAGAGAACTCTTCTGGCTTTCCATCTTCAACAACATCAATATTAAGCTCATTCAGATACTCTATAAGCCTTTCAAGTTCGTCCTCTGAGAGAAGGAGGTCTTCGTCTATCGTTTCTGATAGTTCCTGATAGGTAACATATCCTTTCTCTTTAGCAAGAATAATGAGTTTCTGCACATCGTCCCTTTCATGCATCATCATTTTCTCTCTTCCTCCTGTATATAAAGATTTCTTATTCTGAAATATCCTTTGAATAATAGACTCATCAACAGATGATAAAAACGTAGCCTCTAACTCATTCTGCTGTTTTATCCAGTTTTTTATGCATATTATCAAGGGTTTCCAAGAACAGTTTCAGGTGATACAGGTATCTCTACATTTTTTAGCTCTTCCAATTCTTCCTAATTCTCCACCTCTCAAAATCTCATTGACGGCATACAGAAAGTATGCAGAGACCTGTTATTTTATCAAATTTATCAAATCTACTCAATAGCTCGTCCCTGAATAGTAACAATCCTTTCAGTACAATTTTTTCAGGTATGTTCAGATTTCCAACAGGGTTGTCATCTTTCTCAATAACTACTCCCTTTGGTTCTACTGACAACAGCTCCACAGGAATGCCTGTACTGTCTGACAGTTCTCTTACATACAGTCCCCTTACATGCTTATCTGGATGATAGGAAAGCACATCAAGATATAAATCTATGATTTCTTTCCTTTTTTTCAAATCTTTTTGCTGGTTTATTCTGTCCCGTAAAAACAGGAGGAAATCTGTAGAATTACTGATGTATTCCTCTACCTTCCTTATTCCCTCTTTTGCAACACTGTCAGGGTCTTTCCCCTTTTCCAAAGGACAGTAATAAACCTCCACACCATACCTGAAAAGGGTTTTGGCAGCACGAACAGCGGCCTTTTTCCCTGCACTGTCTGAATCAAACATCAGAATAACCTTTTTGACAAATTTTGAAAGGAGTTTTCCATGCTGAGGAGTTAAAGCAGTTCCCAGCGTCGCAACCACATTTCTAACACCTGCCTGAAATAATGAGATAAGGTCGAAATATCCTTCTACAACGATGGCTTCTTTCTTTTCTCTGAGATAATCTTTTGCTTCATAGTATCCATAAAGGATTTTGCTTTTTGAATAAATCTCTGTTTCAGGAGAATTTATGTACTTGGGCTGTTTTCTGTCATCAACTACCCTTCCTCCAAATGCTACTGTACTTCCCCTGTGGTTTTTTATGGGAAAAATAACTCTGCCTGAGAACTTGTCCGTTTTCCTACCATTCTCCTTAAGGGAAACAATTCCAATTTTTACCAGCTCATCAATGGTTATACCCTCTTTGTGGGAGTATTTTAAAAGCTCCTGTGAATCTTTAGGAGAGTATCCAATATCAAAATGCTCTATAATCTCAGGTCTCAGTCCTCTCCTTTTGATATACTCTTTTGCCTCTTTTGAAGTTTTTAATTTTTCTTTGTAAAAATCTTTTATCTTTTCTGTGACAGATATAAGCCCCTTTTTCTCTGCTTTATCTCTTCATCACTGCCTGTAAATCTGACAGGGATGTTGTATTTCTCTGCAAGCTTTATAACCGCTTCTCCAAATGATATTCCTTCATACTCCATCAAAAATGTGACAGCATTTCCACTTTTACCACAGCCAAAACATTTGAATATGTTTTTCTGGGGGGACACCATAAAGGAGGGGGTTTTCTCTGTATGAAAGGGGCATAAAGCCCTGTAGTTAGAGCCTGTTTTTTCTAAATTTATGTAGTCAGATATAACATCATAAACATTTGAAACTCTAAGAACTTCCTCTACTGTTTCCTGACTTATACCCATTTATTCCTCGTTTTATTCATTAATTAAAAATTTAAATACTTTTTTATCAAAAGCAATCTGAGTTCGAAAGTTATAAAATATAAAGATAAAAAAGTCTGGAGAAAAAACAGTGAACTCATCTGCACAGATAGTTATTGAAAAGAAAGATACATACAGAATTATATTTAACGATCCTTTTATGGAGCCTGTAATAGTTGAAGATGAAGACAGGTTTAAAAAACTTATATCAGACCTTAAAGCTGCAGGCAAAAATCAGCTGGCAAGAGATCTGACAGAAAAATGGGTAAACATACATAAAGATGCATTCAAGATAAATTTTAAAGGAAAGTTTCTAAACTTAGGGCACAGAACTGCTGTAATGGGAATACTGAACCTTACCCCAGATTCATTTTCAGATGGAGGGCTTTACTACAGGAACATAGATAAAGCTGTTGAAAGGGCGGAGCAAATGTTAGAAGAAGGAGCAGACATTATTGATGTTGGAGGGGAGTCAACAAGACCGGGAGCTAAACCAGTATCTGTGGAAGAGGAAAAAGAAAGAGTTCTCCCTGTTATAAGAGCTTTAAGAAAAGAATTAGGGGATAACTTTTTTATATCTATAGACACCTATAAGTCAGAGGTTGCAAAGGCAGCTGTTGGAGAAGGAGCGGACATAGTAAATGACATAAGCGGAATGAGCTTTGACAAAAATATGGCAAAGACTGTGGCATCCCTCGACTGTCCGATTGTCGTAAGCCATACAGGAGGCAGACCTGAAAATATGCAGAAAGATGTTTATTACGACGATGTGGTTGCTGAAATTATAAATTTTCTTGAAAGCCAGATAAAAAAAGGTATATCAGAAGGCATAAGAAAGGACAGATTTATTGTTGACCCGGGGATAGGATTTGGGAAGTATGTTGAGCATAATATAGAGATAATAAAGAGGATGTCCCAGCTAAAAGTGTTAGGACTTCCTGTACTGATTGGTATTTCAAAGAAAATCTTTCATTGAGATAGTGATAAAAAATCTAACAAAAAGAGAAAATCTACCTCCTGAGGAAAGGGTTTTTGGCTCACTTGGTGCAACCGCTTTTGCTGTCATGAACGGCGCACATATAGTAAGAACCCATGATGTGCAGGGAAACGGTAGAGTTTTTAACAATTTTAGATACAATCAGAGGTTACAGGGTTGTTTGAAAGTGTTGACTGGATTATTAATGTAGTAAAATCAATAAGGATTAATGATATTGTTGATATATTTCTTGTTGCTGTAATCATATACTACCTGCTGAAGTTTATTATCGGAACAAGAGGCTGGCAGATACTTATAGGTCTTTTTTTTCTCCTTTTTCTGTGGCTCTTTGCAAAAATTCTGCATCTAACAACCATAGAATGGATTTTTGACAATTTATGGAGTATAGGAATATTTATCCTTATTGTTGTGTTCCAGCCTGAAATAAGGAGAGGCCTTGCAAAAATTGGTGAGAGAACCCTTTTCAGATACTCCCTTCTATCAAGGAAAAAGGCTATAGATGAAATTATAAGGGCATCAACTTTCCTTGCAGAGAGAAAAATAGGTGCTTTAATTGTATTTGAGAGAAGCATAAACCTTGAGAACTATACAGAAGGGTGTGTAAAACTGCACGCTGATGTGTCACTGGAGCTTCTCATATCCATATTTATTCCTCAGACACCTCTTCATGATGGGGCTGTTATCATAAGAGACCAGGAGATTGTTTCTGCACGATGTTTTCTTCCCCTCACCATAAATCCAAACATTCCCAAAAATATAGGAACGAGGCACAGAGCAGGACTCGGCATAACAGAAGAGACTGATGCTATTGCTCTTATCGTTTCAGAAGAAAGAGGGAGAAATATCCCTTGCCATTGATGGAAAACTGTATCGAGGACTTGACCCATTAACTCTCAGAAATATGCTTATAAAAGCCCTTGAGATAGAAAGGCCAGACCTACTGGAAAAATTCCTGAAAAAAATGAAGAGAAGGAAAAAGGATGGAAAAGATTAAAAATGTCATTTTTAATAATCTTCACCTAAAAATACTCTCTCTTTTAGTTGCATTTTTACTCTGGCTCAACATTGTAAGTCTTCAGAAAACAAGATTTGAGTTTTACTCAGAAGTAAAAATACTGAACAGACCTCCAGATATGAAGATAGAAAAAGTTTACCCGGAAAAAGTGCTTATCGTTATAGAAGGGATAAGGTCAAAATTAGACAAGGTAAAACATATCCAAAATAAGAGTTTATGCAGACGGCAGGCATCTAAAGAAGGGCAAGAATACTCTCAGAGTTTTCGTTTCCCCCAGACAAACAGCAAATTTTAAAGTTATTGAAGTAAAACCTGAAAAGGTATATGTTTACACTTCAACTAAATGATAGAATATATTCTCTCAAAAACGGCGGAGGTAACAGATGTTAGAGTTAGAAATTCAAAAGTTCGGAAAGTACGAGCTTGAAGAGGGAATTACCATAAAAGAGATTATAAATGCACTGGAAGGAGAAGGTAGAAAAATAAAAGGAGTTATTGGGGGAGTTTTAGAAGGGGAAATAATAGACATTCATACTCCAATAAGAAGAAGCGGTAGTTTAAGATTCATAACAAAAAAAGACAAAGAAAGTCTTGAACTTCTCAGGCACTCCCTTGCCCACATTATGGCACAGGCTTTAAAGGAGCTTTACGGTGATGAGAATGTTCATCTTGGCATTGGTCCAACAACAGAAAACGGATTTTACTATGACGTTGAGATAGAAGGAAAAAGGTTAACAGAAGAAGACCTTCCTGTAATTGAACAGAAAATGAGAGATATAATAGAAAGAAACTGTCCTGTAGAGAGGAAAGAATTACCAAGAGGAGAAGCTATTGAACTTTTTGAAAAGAAAAGGGAGATATACAAGATAGACATAATCAGGCATCAGATACCAGAAAATGAACCAATATCTGTATATACACAGTGTGAATTTGTAGACCTGTGCAGGGGTCCCCACATACCATCAACAGGTGAGGCAGGAGCCTTCAAGCTTGTTTCTCTTGCCGGTGCATACTGGAGAGGCAAAGAAGGAAATCCTATGCTCCAGAGAATTTATGGAGTGGCATTCTGGACAGAGAAAGAGCTGAAAAAATATCTGAACATGCTTGAAGAAGCAAAAAAGAGAGACCACAGAAAGATTGGGAAAGAGTTAGAGCTGTTTATGATATCTGAAGATGTTGGGGGAGGTCTTGCACTGTGGCTTCCAAAGGGAGCAATCATAAGAAATGAGATTGAAAGCCACTGGAAAGAGGAACACCTGAAAAGGGGATACAGACTCGTTTACACCCCTCATGTGGGAAAAGAACAGCTCTGGAAGACAAGTGGTCATGTGGATTTCTACAGGGAAAACATGTTCCCTGAGATGAACATAGAAGAAGAAGGATACTTTGTAAAACCAATGAACTGTCCATTTCACGTTGAGATATATAAATCAAAACAGAGGTCTTATAAAGAACTACCTATAAGACTGGCAGAACTGGGAACTGTTTACAGGTACGAAAGAAGCGGTGTTTTACACGGACTTATGAGGGTAAGGGGGTTTACACAGGATGATGCCCACATAATATGCAGAGAAGACCAGGTTGAGAAAGAGATACAGGATGTTCTCCATCTTATATTAGATACTCTCAGAAGCTACGGTTTTGAAGAGTTTAAGGTATATCTCTCAACAAGACCTGAGAAATCTGTAGGTGATGACAGAATGTGGGATGTTGCCACAGACTCACTGAGAAAAGCGATAGAAAGCGTGGGACTGGATTACGAAATTGATGAAGGAGGAGGAGCATTCTACGGACCCAAGATTGATGTGAAAATAAAAGATGCAATAGGAAGATTGTGGCAGTGCTCAACAGTTCAGTTTGATTTTAACCTTCCTGAAAGGTTTGATATGTACTACATAGGAGAAGATAATCACAGACACAGGCCTTACATGATACACAGGGCAATATTTGGTTCTATTGAGAGATTTATAGGAGTGCTGATTGAACATTATGCAGGACTTCTTCCTCTGTGGCTATCTCCTGTTCAGGCTGTGGTTATTCCTATATCAGATGTTCATATCCCATATGCAAGAGAAGTGAAGGATAAACTGGAAGAAGAAGGTCTGAGAGTAGAGATTGATGAAAGAAATGAGAGAATGAACAAAAAAATCAGGGATGCAGAGCTTCAAAAAGTGCCATACATGCTGATAGTTGGAGACAGGGAGATGGAAAATAAAACAGTGTCCCTCAGAACAAAGAAGAAAGGAAATATGGGAAGTCTTACAATTGAGGAGTTTGTAAAAAGGGCAAAAGAGATAATAAAAAATAAATCATTAGAGCTTTAGGCTTCTTGATTTTTATATTTCAGCATAGTAATATATAAAATCATATAAGATATATTCTTATATAAGGGAGAGGAAACGATGAAAAAATCAGTCTACCTCTTCTCAGTGCTATTTCTGTTCTGTGCAAAAAGTTTTGGATTTGGACCCCATGAAGGGTTGGACTGTCTTGGCTGTCACGACCCACACTATGCAAAGGCGAAAAAAATTTTCAAAGTGAAAAATGATAAATACATAAACCCAAGAACAGGAGAAAAGGTAAAAGACATAAATGCCCTCTGTCTTGGCTGTCATAATCTTACAGAGTTTGGCGGCGCAGGTATAAGACCTGTATATCTGCATATGACACATCCTGTTGGTATAAAACCGAATCCCAGGATAGCAAAAGTTCCTGAAAAACTGCTGAGAAATGGCGTTTTACAGTGCGTCAGCTGTCACGACCCTCATCCATCAAATCCTAACTGGAAATACCTGAGGGTCAACACAAAAAAAGGCTCACAGGTTGGTGTGTTCTGTATGACATGCCACCCTGCAAAAGCTGACACAAAGTACTACGGGGTAAAAGAGATAAAGATATTCACATCTATGAACGAGCAGACAGGAAAGGGTGAGTTTTCCCTTGATGACCCTAATCTTGTTATATACAACCCTACCCCTGATTACATTAAACCTTTTGGGGATTACCCTAACTCCCTTGTCCCTGCATACACAACTGTTCCAAACCAGCCGTGGATGTACAGCCCTAACCCTGAAAAACTTCCTGAAGAGCTGAAATCCCTGATAAAAAAGAAAAAGTAAAAATCAGTCTTTCCGAATAACAAACTCATTTTTGAACCAGATATCCTGCTAATAGAAGGGTATCTGGATTTTATGTTTTTTAAATGCATGCCAAATCTGGTAGTAAAGATTACTTTTAGCAAGGGGAACAATTCACACAAGAAGCTCAAACTTTAAGGCACTGTCTCCAAATTCCACGAATCTAACTTCTGGAGGGGGTTCCTCGAAAACATCTTCAGACGAATATGCAACATCTAACAGAACTTTTTTACCTTTTCAACATCTGAAGAGTAAGGAACTCCAACAGGAATGTATAGTCTCACAATGTTATCTGTGTATGACCAGTTTATCAGCTCGCCTGATATAAGGTGGAAATTAGGTATGATAATATCAATATTATCTAATGTTCTCAGTGTAGAAGTTCTTATACCAATGTCAACAATTTTTCCAAATCTATCCCCAAGTGTAATCCAGTTTCCCCTTTTTACTGTTCTACTGAACAGTATGATAAAACCACTTACAAAGTTATTAACAATATCCTGAATTCCAAAACCAATTCCTATACCTAATGCTCCGAGCAGTAGGTATAAGGAGTTTCCAGCTTATCCCAAGGACAGAAAGGGTTATAAGAATAATAAGAATAAGGGAGAAGTTGTATATCAGAATATCCACAGAGCTGACAATTTCCTTTCCCTTTGATTTGTAAACGAGGTATATCTCAACCTGTATATCTTACTATCTTTGTTATTAAAACTGCCGTATTAGAGCAGGCTCTTGAGGAAAAGAGGTTAGTTTTTCAGGATTTGGAAAACGCAAGGAAGCTTGCACAGGCAGAACTGAAAGAAAAAGGCGTTTACAACTGGGTTAAATCTTTAAGGGCATTAGTAAGACCATTTATAGCCATATCTTCAATTTCCTTTTACATCCTTGCAAAATGCAGCGGTCTGGAGCTTACAGAGTTTGACTATTACCTGATAGGCGGAGTTTTCACATTCTACTTTGGACTTAGAACCATAGAGAAAGGACTGGGTAGGGGTTAATCGGTTATGACATCTACACCTATATTATAACCGTAATTTTCTCTTAAATATTCTCCAACTTTATTTTTTATACTTGCCTTATTCTGGTAAGTATGCAACTATAAATCTTTCTTCTCTTAACACTTCCTTAAGGCTGTTATATAGTTTTCGTCTTATTTCTATCATTTTATTAAATGGTAAATTTTTTTTGTGTATACGGCTATTATGTAATCCACATCATCTTCTTTTTCTCCCTCTGATATTCTTATTTCGTCATAAGGTACATTATACTTTTCTAATAATCTTTTTGTAAGCTCTGCTAATTGTTTAAGAGGAACTTTAACTTTAGGCATTTTAAACTCCTTTTTCCACATATGTAATAATACTTTTGGCTATATTAATATAAAGCTTGGTTATATTTTTATCAATTGTTTTTAAAAGTTTTCTTTTTTTCACTTTATAGTCTGTATCTATGCGAGCAGTTTTCAGTTCTGTTAGCAAATCAACAACAAAATCACTATGTTTGTTAATTATAGTTTTTAATACGATTTTATGTAAATCTTCGCTTTCTAGTCCATAAAAATCCCTTATATACCATAAAACACCATAATAAGCCCTGCTTATTGCTGACCGAAAGGCAAACTCTCTTTTTTCTCCTCTGGAGCGTTTGCCAAGTTCATAAAGTTCTTCAGCAACCTTTAAAAATCCTTTACTCATTTAACTCTACGATGGATTAATAATAACTAAGAAATTTTCATTTGGTATAGTGGACTTTAGTTTTTTTTCTAACTCTATTTCTTTTTTTATCCTTTTTTCTGTTGTTCTTATATTTTTTGCTCTAATTATGATGTTATATCTATTTTTTATTTCTTCATCTTGTAATACCCAAAACCTCGCCTTTGATGTTTTCTTTTTCAAGTAAAGTTTTGATTTTTTCAGCAGTATATCGTCTATTTTTCTTCTTTTTAACTGTAATCATACTATTACCTCATTTAAAATTATTTCTGCTCTTTTAATATAATCTGAAACTTCATCAATTCCAACTCCAAAGGAAAAATTTCTAATTCTAAATTATAATCAACATCATTTCTGGCTTTTCTAAGTTTCTCATATAATTCTCCATAAACCTCTCCATAATTAACAGCAACATAAGCTCCAACTGAGGTGTGTTTATTTATAGGAACATCTTTTAAACCCTTTTCCTTGTAGTATTCTCTGGCTAACTTTTTCATCTGAGTATAGGATACTTTTAAATCCTCTGTGAAGTAATAAAAAAGTTCCAAAAATACAGCCTCATAAGCTCTTGATATAGCTGTTCTGCCTAAATACTCTTTTAATTCTTTGTGTTTTGTTTGCTTTAAAGAGTTCCTGATTATTTTTGCTACATCTAAATATCTATTCCTCAATATCCTCTCCTTCCTCAGACTTTAAATATTTAATCACATCATCAATTAAATCCTTTCCTATTTTCTCTATTTCAGCGTTTAAATCAATATTGAACTGATTGAGCAGATTAATTAAATCATCTGCAGAGCTTACACTAAACTGTCCCATATACTTGCAAGACTGAACATATCAATCTCTGCTGGAGCAAACACATAATCAACTGCAACGGCTATATTTTCAAAATCTTTATTTTCTAATCCCTGTTTTATAACGTAAAGTTTTTGCAGAATGTTGTTTATCTGGTTTTCAACTATTTTCATAATCATCTCATCTTCTCCTTTGTTTGTTTGCTCCTCTGGTATTTTTTCGGGCTTAGTTTGATGTTGTAGGTTTTTGCTCGTTTACTGGTGGCAGTTGTTTCGTGTTTTGAGGATTTTTAACAACAGCTGGAGTTATCATCTGTGGTCTTGCAACTATTGAGTTAACTACATCTAAAGTTTTCTTTAAAAGCTCTGGGTCTGATAATACAGTTTCAATTATGTTTCCTTCAGATATTCCAAGTTCTTTTGCAATTACTTTTTCAAGTAAATTCGGATTTTTCTCAAGCACTGGAGCTAACTTTTCCAATACAGAACCACCAGAAATGTTAGAGAAAAACTGTTTAACTGCTGGAAGGACAGAAGAGCCCAAAATCATCAATTTGTCTATTGTAAGCTGTTCAAACAGCTTTTCAATAAATGATTTTTCCCTTTGTGGCTGGTTTAACTTGAGAAGCTCTAACATCATCTGCTGGTTTGCTTTATTTTGTTCCATCATAAGCTGCATAAATGAAATCATGTAATTGTTGTCATTCTGTCCGTTTATTTTGCTTTCTAATGTTTCAATCTTGTTTACAACCTTTGAAAGTGTATCTCCAAGAAGAGCATAAACAGGGTCATTCTGAACTGGAGCTTGATTATTGGCAACTGTAATTTTTGGTTCACCAAGTATGTTAAGCAGATTAAAATTTACTCAGATGATTTTCAATCAGACCGCCAGCGATAACCTACTCCCCTTACTGTTTCTATTCTGAAGTTGTGTTTTCCCAGTTTATCTCTCAGTTTTTTTATGTGAACATCAACTGTTCTGTCATAAACATCAAACTCATTTTTCCACACATCTGACAGAATCTGCTCCCTCGTTAAAACATTACCATCAGCATTTATCAAAGTCATAAGGAGTTTAAACTCTTTTGACGTCAGTTCAACAGGTTTTCCATCAACCTTTATTTCAAACCTTTCTGGATAGATTTCAAGACTGCCAAACCTCAGAACATTCTGTTTACTTTCTTTTTTACTCTTCTCAGTATTGCTCTTATTCGTGCAATCACTTCTCTTATGGAAAAAGGTTTTGTTATATAGTCGTCAGCTCCCAGTTCCAGTCCAACTATCTTATCAATTTCTGTTCCTTTTGCCGTTATCATTACTATAGGAATATCCTCTGTTTCAGGGTTTAATTTTACCATCTTACACAGTTCAAGACCGTCTATATCTGGAAGCATTATATCAAGGAGAACAAGGTCAGGTTTTTCTCTACGGATGCTTTCTAATGCTTTGACACTGCTGAGAAATGGTCTGACAGAAAAACCCTCTTTTCTCAGGTTGTACTCTAAAAGCTCGTTTATATCTTCGTCATCTTCAACAACATAAATTAAAGGCATCTGTCGCACCTTATCTAAAACCGGGCACCCCTGTCCGGCGCAGGGAGTCTGGCTTACCGTTGCTCCCTTCCGGGCCTGGCGGGGTTCACCAGCCCCTGCCCGGCAGGACCCGGCAATCTTTATCTATTCACTCTGGCGGATGGGGTGGGATTTGAACCCACGGTACCGAAGCCGGTACACAGCATTTCCAGTGCTGCCCCTTCGGCCGCTCGGGCACCCATCCGTTCAAAGCTTAAACATTATATGTTATTTTACCAGATTTTCAAACCTTCTTCAGGATGTATTTGGTCATAAAAAAGTTTAAAATATATAACTAATTTATTCTGATAAATACTTACTTTAGGAGGAAGTATTAAATGGGAATGACACTGACAGAAAAAATTCTTGCAGAGCATTCTGGAAGAGATTTTGTAGAACCGGGTGAGCTGGTTACTGTAAAGGTTGACCTTGCAATAGCAAACGACATAACAGCTCCCCTTGCAATAAAACAGTTAGAAAAATACGGAATTGACAGAGTTCACGACCCTGAAAAAATAGCCCTTGTTATGGACCACTTTTTTCCACCAAAGGACATACTCTCTGCTCAGCAGATAAAGATATCCAGAAATTTTGCAAAAAAAATGGGAATAAAAAATTATTTTGAGGGACAGGACTCTGGAGTAATGCACACCATTCTCCCTGAAAAGGGGTTTATTGCTCCCGGAGACCTTGTAATGGGTGCTGACTCTCACACCTGTACCTATGGTGCCCTTGGTGCATTTTCAACAGGAGTAGGCTCCACAGACATAGCATACATATTTGCAACAGGTGAAACATGGCTGAAAGTGCCAGAAACGATGAAGTTTACAT
Organism: Persephonella sp.; assembly: GCA_030949555.1. Taxonomy (GTDB): domain Bacteria; phylum Aquificota; class Aquificia; order Aquificales; family Hydrogenothermaceae; genus Persephonella_A. The sequence continues at coordinate 20,741 of JAUZSJ010000002.1, forward strand.
TTTATGGAAAGAGGCAGAAATGGGTTGGAGGAAAGGATTTTGTCCTTACAGTTATTGGAGAGATAGGTGTTGATGGTGCTTTATACAGAGCAATGGAATATCATGGGGAAGCAATAAAAGAACTGCCGGTTGAAGAAAGACTTACAATAACAAATATGGCCATTGAAGCAGGTGGTAAAAATGCAATTATGGAAGCAGATGAAAAAGTTTTAGAATGGCTGAAGGATAAGACAGATAAACCACTGAGAATGATTAAAGCAGACCCAGATGCGAAATACTGCTGTGAGTATGAGTTTGATGCTTCTAAAATAGAGCCTGTTGTTGCAGCTCCAAACCTTCCATCAAATGTTAAACCTGTTTCTGAAGTGGCAGGCAGACCTATCAATCAGGTGTTTATTGGTTCATGCACGAACGGAAGAATTACTGACCTCAGGATTGCTGCCCAGATACTGAAAGGAAGAAAGGTTCACCCAGATGTAAGGTGTATCGTAATACCAGCATCTGATAGAACGTATAAGCAGGCAATGCATGAAGGAATTTTAGAGATACTTGCAGACGCAGGATGTCTAATAAGCACTTCAACATGTGGTCCATGTCTTGGAGGACATATGGGTATCCTCGCAGAAGGCGAGGTCTGTGTATCAACATCAAACAGAAACTTTACAGGGAGAATGGGACATCCAAACAGTGAAGTTTATCTGGCAGGACCAGCTGTCGCAGCAGCGTCAGCAGTTTTAGGAAGAATAGCCCACCCTGAAGAAGTAGTAGGAACAAAAGAAGAGGTTTCAGTATAAACTTACAGGAGGGTAGCATTATGATGGGTTTCTGGGACACTGTTGTAAGGGTTCTTATCGGAGTTATATTCATCTATCTTGGCATTGAAAAAGGTGGAGCATTTAAGATTGCTGAAGTTGTGGGATTTGTTCTGCTGTTTACATCTATCATTTCTTTCTGCCCACTTTATAAACTGGCAGGAATATCATCAAGATGCGAGGAATGTGAAGCAGTCTGATGGGAAAGAGAGTTTTAGCTTTAGATGTTGGAGATAAGAGGATTGGGGTCGCTTACAGTGACCCCCTTGGTATATCTGCAAACCCTTTGAAAGCCATTCAAAACGACAAAAATGCTGTTGAAAGGATAAAAGAGCTTATAAAAGAGTATGACATAGGAACAGTTGTTGTGGGACTTCCCCTTACGCTGAAAGGAGAAGAAGGAGAGCAGGCAAAGAAGACTAAAAAGTTTGTTGAAAAGATAAAAAAGGAAATTCCTGATATTCCAGTAAGATTTGTTGATGAACGCTTCACAACTACCCTTGCAGAAAGACATCTGAAAGAAACAACAAAAAAATCTAAAAGAAAGGAGAAGATAGACTCATTATCTGCTGTTTACATACTGAAGACTTATCTTGACAGCCAGAACATATGAAAAGATTTCTGATTTTTTTTGCTTTTGTGCCAGTATTTATGGTTATACTGTTTTTTGTAGAGTTAAATCGCAAATATCACATCAGGGCCACTTATGTTGAGATAAAAAAAGGAAGTTCCATAAAAGAAATATCCCACATACTTGAAAAAAAGGGAATAATTAGAAACAATGCTGTGTTTTTGTTATACTCGAAAATCAAAGGTAAAAGTCTGAAAAAAGGATACTACCTGTTTGAAGGTAGCCTAAGTATAAAAGATGTGTGGGAAGTTCTATATAAAGGTAGGGAAAAACTCTTTCCTTTTACTATAATACCGGGGGATGACCTTATAGACATTGGTAAAAAACTTGAGAGAAAAGGTTTTCTGAAAAAGGAAGTTTTTTACCATTATGTATTTAAAAAAGATAACTTAAAAAAATTTCACCTTCAGGGAATTAGCTTTGAAGGTTATTTTCCCCCAGAAACTTACTATCTGAGGAAAAACCCTGATGTTGAGTATGTTGTGAAAACATTTTTAAATGAGTTTAACAGGAGATACTTACCATTACTGCAGAAAAAAAGGTTAACAGAGCTCTCCCTATACAAGGTTATGATAATCGCTTCTCTGGTTGAAAAAGAGACAGCTATGGCAGAAGAAAAGCCAGTAATAGCAGGGGTCATAATAAACAGACTAAAAAAAAGAATGAAACTTCAGATAGACCCAACGGTAATTTATGCTTTAAAACTTTCAGGACTGTGGAAAGGAAAACTGACAAAAAAAATGCTAAAGTTTGATTCCCTTTACAACACTTACATATATCCCGGTCTTCCTCCAACACCTATCAGCAGTTTTTCTTTGGAAACATTAAAGGCTGTGCTGAATTACAAAAAAACAGATTACCTGTACTTTTTCACAAAGGACGGGAAAAAGCATATATTTTCTAAAACATACAGAGAACATCTTAAAAAAATGATAAAATCTTTTCCATGAAGATTCTCTACAGATACATCAGCATAAAAATTTTTAAATACTTCTTTGTACTGATAGGTATCTTTTCACTCATCATTGTTTCCTCACAGCTGCTGCATTTACCTTCTGTTGTCTATTACGCAGGGTTTTTAAAGTTTTTGCAGATTTTACTGTTTGTTAATCTCTCCTTTTTTAAATACCAGATTTTTTTCGGATTTTTTCTGGCTGCTCTACTTACAGGTTTCAGCATAAGAGAAAACAGAGAGATATACGCTGTTTATTCCTCAGGAATAACAAAAAATCAGATGCTACTGCCTGTTTTTTCTGTGTCTTTATTTTTTAGTGTGATTGCACTGATTTTCAGTTTATTCGTTATTCCGTATGCAAACAGAGAAAGGGCAGGTATCATAACCGAAAATGTAAAAAGACACATACTTGACTCTATAGTGGAAAAAAATTTTATGAAGATATCAGATGAAATCACTATATACGTGAATAAGAAGAAAGGAACAACCCTTGAGGATGTTTTTATCCACAACAGAAATAAGGGTATCACGATTACAGCAAAAAAGGCACTGCTGAACCAAAACATCCTTATCCTTGAAAACGGTTACATACAGATTTCTGGTGAAAAGGGTTTTAATCTTTTAAAGTTTAAAAAGTACAGTTTTATTGTTGATATAAAGTACATAAAAAGGTATGAGTTTGAGGATATAGACAACAGGATACTTTTTTTCCATGCTAAATTCGAAGGGAAAAGATAGAGTATTAGCTGTCCTCTCAGACAGATTTTTATTTGGTATGCCTTTTATATTTATAGGTCTGATAGGTTTCTTACTGGGTATTCAGCTAAACAAAAGCAGGGATAGTTTAATCAGTATTGCTATTACCATCTCCATAATCTATCTGGCAGCAAACACCTATCTGATTAAGATGGTTCAGAAAGGGGCAATCTCTCCCATTATTTATGGCACTGTTATAACAGTATACTTTGCCCTTTTAACAGCTTATTTTTACAAAAAAAGGTAGCTATCTCTCAACAACAGACTGGAGATGTTCAAAAAACTCTGGATAGGATATGTAGGCACAGTCTGCATCTTTTATCTTAATACCTTCTTCTGAAATAAGTCCCAGGATACTGAATGCCATAGCAATTCTATGGTCTTTATAACTGTCAACATATCCACCTTTTATTTTCTGTTTTCCCTTTATAATCATACCGTCTTCTAACTCCTCCACCACAACACCTACATTTCTAAGATTTTCAACAACAGCCTTTATCCTGTCACTTTCCTTAACCCTGAGTTCTGAAGCTCCTGTTATAACTGTTTCTCCTTCCACCTGTGTTGCTACTACAGCAAATACAGGTATCTCATCAACCATTGATGGTATATCTTTTCTTTCTACCTTTATTCCTCTGAGATGGGGAGAATAATTTACATGAATATCTGCAACAATCTCCCCTGTTTTTTCCCTTACATTCTCATATCTTATGTCTGCTCCCATCTCCTGTAACTTTCTGAAAAATCCATCTCTGGTTGGATTCACCAGCACTTCTTTTAAAATCAGCGAGGAATCTGGAACAATGAGTGCAGCAGCAGCAAAAAATGCAGCTGAAGAAGGGTCTGCTGGAACTTCAACATCAATAGGGTTCAGTCTTTCTGTAGTCTTTATTGTTACCCTGTAAACATCCCCTTCAGATACGGTTATAGGAGCACCCATAAACTGAAGCATCTTCTCTGTATGGTCTCTGGATTTGAAAGGTTCTTCAATCACAGTCTCTCCTTCTGCATTCATTCCTGCAATAATGAGAGCAGACTTTACCTGTGCACTGGCCTTTTCATTAAAAAATGAAATACCTTTCAGTTTTGAACCTCTTACAGATATGGGAAGAAGTGAGCCTCTATTTCTCCCGTCTATATCTGCGTTCATATTTCTAAGGGGCTGTGTAACCCTTCCCATTGGCCTTTTTCTCAGACTACCATCTCCTGTCATAACAGAGAAAAATTCCTGACCTGCTAAAACTCCAAGTGTCAGTCTTGTTGTCGTTCCAGAATTTCCCATGTCTAAAACATCATCAGGTTCTACAAATCCCTTCAATCCTCTACCAAGAACTTTTATTAAACCACCGTTTTCCTCAATTTTTACACCTAATTTCCTGTAAACATTGATTGTCGTCAGAGTATCTCCTGCTTTAAGAAAGTTTTTAACCGTGCTGACACCATCTGCCATAGAGGTGAGGATTACAGATCTGTGAGAGATAGATTTGTCAGAAGGAACCCTTAACTCTCCTTTTATTCTCTTTATCCTGATGATTTCCTTTTCCATAAATCCCCCTAAAATATCAGTCTGTAGAGTAAATACATAATACCTATTAGATTGGCCGTCATCAACGTGTATATAAGAATTTTCCCTTTTGTAAAGAAATCTATTGAGCCGTTAACAACCATATCTGGATTCAGTGTCTCTTTTGCAGCATCAACATTTTCCGGTTTTATAACAAAGGAACCTGTCATAAATGCAGACATCAATGACCTTGAAGCCAGTATATTTATAACCCTGGGTATTCCCCTGGAGTATCTGTATATCTTTTTTATAGCACTATCTTTGAATCTGATATTTCCCTTCCCGGCAACAGCAAGTCTGTGGTATATGTATCTGAATGTCTCTTCCTCAGTGAGAGGTAGCAGTCTGATTTTGTTTGTTATTCTCTGATTTAACTGTCTAAGCTGGGGAAGTTTAAGTTTTTCGTCTAATTCTGGCTGTCCTAAAAGGATTATCTGAACCAGCTTTTCATTTGCTGTTTCAAGGTTTGAAAGGAGCCTCAGTTCTTCCAGTGTCTCTTCCGGAAGATTCTGAGCTTCATCAACAATAATCAGTACTTTCTTTCCTTCAGAAACCTGTTTCTCTAAAAATTCCCTGAATTTTTTCAGGAGGTCATGTTTTGAGTCGGCTTTTATCTGTATTCCAAGGTCGTCAAGAACAACCTTTAAAAACTCCTCTGGATTTAGTTTTGGCGTTAGTATAAGGGCATATATAACATTTTCCTTCAGGGAATTTATAAATTTCCTTACAACTGTTGTTTTACCTGTTCCTGGTTCTCCAATAATAACACAGAAACCTTCCCCATGTCTCACAACGTAATTCAGCAGGTTATCTGCAATCCTGTGAGTTTTTGACGGATAGAAATATCTGTAATCGGGAGTTATCTTAAAGGGATCTTCCTTAAGCCCAAAAACTCAAGGTATGTCATTTCTTTTTGTCCTTTTCTTCAGGGAAAAATATTGTTCTTACCCTTTTGTTCTTTCCTACAACCTCAGCTTTTTCTGTATCCATATGATATATAATCTCATCCCCTCAATGATATTGTTATCCTGCTGGAGTTCTGCATTTCCTTTCAGAACTATAAGATTTTTATTTCTGTAGTACTCTGCCCTTTTACTTTTTCCTTTTCTGTTTCCTTTATAAAAGCGAACATTACCTACTGCTATAATCTTCTTTATATCTCCCCTTTCATCCAGAAAGATTTCTAATTTCTCAGAAAACAGTCTAAAATCATCGCTCTTTACTGTTACATTTCCTTCATAGACAGCTGTCTGGGCTTTTTTATCGTATCTGAGTGCGTCAGCTTCTATAACTACAGGTTTTTTTGTCTGTGCATAACTAAAAAAAATAGAAACAAAAAGAAGAAGCAAAATTCTTACCATCAACCACCTCTGAACACAGTTCTCACATCCTCTAACTTTAACGTTTCCTTTTTAAGATTCATAAATATGTTTCTGCCTTCAGTAAACATCTCCTTTCCCGTAATTTCTACAGGACTACTGTTAAAAGCCCTTCTCTCATTTACAAGGATTGTGAGAAATTCTGTTTTAAGTTTCATATCTTTTGTAAATATTCTAACATTATGAATAAGGTCAAGTGTATCCCGTTTTTTATCATAAATTCCCCTGTCTGATTTTATATAAATGTCTTCTTCAGGAGTTTTATAAATGAGGTCAAAACCATCTATGATAAATCCTGTTTTTTTCTCCACTATTTTTTTACCTTTCAGAATGTAACGGTCGCTGTTTACACCAATAAGTGTGAAGTCCTGTATCACTCCTGACTGATACCTCAGTTTTTTTAGTTTTTCCTTTTCAAACAGTTCTGTTATCTGGCTGAAAATAAGTGAAATTAGAAAGAACGCAAGAGTGTAAAAGAGTAATTTAGTTCTCACTTTTTCTGCCTTTTTTAAGGGAGATATCCATCTTTTTCCTGAAATCCCATTTTGGACTGAACATCTCCTCAAATATCTCTACATAAAACTCGCTGTTTTCCTTTGTTGCTTTATCTTTCAAATACATTGTCGGTCTGTGAAGTATCTTGTTTATTATTGAGTTTACTGCAAGTTCAATATTTTCTCTCTCTTTTTCATTCAAGTAAGGCATCTGTTCAAACAGCCTTTTCAACTGATACTCCTTTTATTTCACTGGCAAAACTTCTGACCTTAACTATAGCAGGACTGACCTGTAGCTGTTTCAACCATCTGTCAAACTTTGTAACTTCTTCGTCAATAAGAATTTTTGCTGATTCAGCAGCTATTTTCCTCTCTTCCAGATTCTTATCAACAACCATCTTGAGGTCATCTATGTTGTACAGATACACATTCTCAAGCTCGTTTACATCATCGGAAACATTCCTCGGAACAGATATATCAATGATGAAAACAGGTTTTCCATGTCTTATTTTTTCTATTTCTTTAAAGTGTTCTTTTCTGAGTATAGGTTCCTTTGCTCCTGTTGAAACTATGATAATGTCTGCTTCTGGCAGAAATTCAAACAGCTTATTAAATCTTATCGCAGAGCCTCCAAACTCGTCAGCAAGCTGGACAGCCTTCTCAAAGGTCCTGTTTGAGACAAAAATATGCCTCACACCTGCTGAAGCTAAATGCCTTGCTGCAAGCTCTGCCATCTCCCCTGCTCCCAAAAGGAGGACATTCTTGTCTGATAAATCTCCAAAAATCTTTTTGGCAAGCTCAATGGCAGCATAACTGATGGAAACAGCTCTCCTGCTTATGCCTGTGGAGGTTCTTATCTTTTTAGAAACATTCATGGCTTTATCAAAAAGCCTTGTCATAACATGCTTTTACTGCTTTACTTTCCTTTGCTTTTGAAAAAGAGTCTTTAAACTGACATACAATCTGGGGCTCTCCTATTATCATTGAGTCTAAACTTGAGGAAACCCTAAATATATGAGATATAGCATCCCTGTCTGTATAAATGAACATATACTTTTTTAGCTCTTCCTACCTTCAGACCTGAATAAGAAGAAAGAATCCTCAATATTTCCTCAAAAGCCTCTTCAACACTGTCAGACAGTCCGTAAAGCTCAACCCTGTTGCATGTTGACAGTATAGAAACTTCATATATAGATGGGACAAGACTGATTTTTTCCAGTATCTCTGAGTATTTCTCCCTCTGGGATGGCAAGTTTCTCTCTATCTCTACCGGAGCTGTTTTGTAGTTCAGTCCTGTTGCAAAAATTTCCATAAATCCCTCTATTTTCACAGATAATATTATTATAAACTTTTATAAAATATTATATATAATATGAATCCATATCTACATCAGTCAATTGGAAGAAGAGAGCATGATGAAAAGAGAGCAGTGGGGAAGCAGGGTTGGACTTATTTTGGCCGTTGCAGGTAATGCTATAGGATTAGGTAATTTTCTGAGATTTCCAGTTCAGGCTGCTGACAACGGCGGTGGAGCATTTATGATTCCCTATATGATATCCCTTATTTTGCTTGGCATTCCATTGCTCTGGATTGAATGGGCATTGGGAAGATTCGGAAGTAAAAAGGGACATGGGACTGCCGTTGCAGTATTTGATTACCTGTGGAAAAATCCAGTAGCAAAATATATTGGACTGCTCGGAGTATTAATACCTCTTACTGTAGTTGTTTACTACACATATATAGAGTCATGGACCCTGTTATACAGTTTTTTCAGTCTACTTGGGAAACTACCTTCAACACCTGTTACAGAAAATGTATCGGACTATCTGAAACCATTTTCCCAATTTCTGGTTGAAAAAACAGGTCAGGATGCATCAGGTTTGTTTCTGACCCCTGCTTTAGAAACATACATATTCTTTGTTATAACACTTCTGATTAATCTGTACATTCTATACAGAGGAGTGAGTGCTGGTATAGAGAAGGTAGCAAAATATGTAATGCCACTGATTTTTATTATGGCTATAATCCTGATGATAAGGGTTTTTACCCTCAGTTCACCTGATGGAAGAAATTTCCTTGATGGACTTGGTTTCCTCTGGAATCCCGACTTTTCAGCCCTTACGGATCCTAAGGTCTGGCTTGCTGCAGCAGGTCAGGTTTTCTTTACACTCAGTGTTGGATTTGGAGCCATACTTACATACGCGTCTTACATAAAACCAAAAGATGATATCGCTCTGAATGGCATTGCAGGTGCTTCTGTAAATGAATTTGCAGAGGTTATACTTGGAGGCTCTATAGCTATTGTTGCATCTGTTATTTTTTTCGGAATTCCTGCAACAGCCATGATAGCAAGTGATGGAGCTTTTAACCTTGGATTTATGGCACTTCCTGCCATATTTGCAAACATTCCATATGGAGAATTCTTCAGCTTTTTGTGGTTTTTACTTCTTTTCTTTGCGGGGGTAACATCATCTATAGCCCTCTGTCAGCCAGCAATAGCATTTTTAGAAGATGAGCTTGGATTTTCAAGACAAAAATCTGTCCTGGTACTGGGAATGTTCCTGTTTGTTGCAGCACATATTCCTATTTTTATAAAAGGTGCCCTTGATGAAATAGACTTCTGGGTTGGAACATTTGGACTTGTTGTTTTTGCTCTGTTTGAAGCAGTAATATTTTTCTGGATATACAACTCAAAAGAAGCATGGAAAGAACTAACGAGAGATAATGATATAAAAATTCCAGACTTTTTCTACTACATCATGAAATATATTGCTCCTGGATTGTTAATTATAATCCTTGTTTCATGGAGTATAGAGATGCTTCCTTCTCAGCTTACAAAAACAGACTATGGAGCATGGATAGGAAGAATATTTATTGTAATCCTGACAATAATAGGATTTCTGCTCATAAAAGCAGCATGGAGAAACAGAAATGGAAGGACATACACTTAACATATTTGGAATAATTTTTATGACTTTTTCCTGGGGAATTGTTATCGGCCTTAATATATATTCCTTCTACAGGATACTGTATAATAATAAGAAAAAACAGGAGGAATAAATGGCAGTAGAGAGAACATTGATGTTGATTAAACCTGATGCGGTAAAAAAAGGTGTCGAGGGCAAGATAATAGCCCACGTTCAGGAAAAGGGATTTAAACTTGTTGCTCTGAAAAAACTAAAACTGACTAAGGAACAGGCTGAGCAGTTTTATTACGTTCATAAAGAAAGACCTTTCTTTGGAGAGCTTTGTGAGTTCATGTCTTCAGGTCCAATAGTTGCAATGGTATGGGAAGGGGAAAACGCTATAGAAGAGATAAGAAAGATTATGGGAGCAACAAATCCTGAAGAGGCAGAAGAAGGGACACTGAGAAAATTATATGGCTCAAACATAGGGGAAAATGCTGTTCACGGCTCCGACTCAAAAAAGTCTGCACAGTTTGAGATACCATTCTTCTTCAGCAGGTTAGAGATAGTTGAATAAACTGTTAGACCTTTTTGTACTTTTTACTTTTGGGAGCACTTATTGGTTTTAATGTATCTTTCTCCTTCGTAATAGCTCCATTGCTCTTTTCTAATCTTGACCATAAAGTTGCAGGAGAAATTACAAACCTTATTTTCCCTTACTACTTTGCATCTGGATGGATAGGTGGAATAATCATATATACATTGATTGGAATAAAATCCATAAAAGACAAAAAGATAATAAGAAGATACAGAGGATTTATCATAGGCCTTCTTCTGCTTGTTATATCCCATATGGCTCTTCATAAAAGTGTTCTTCCTGTTGCAAGGAGCATAAACTATCAGTACTACGTAGCATTAGAAAATAGAGAAGAAGAAAAAGCTGAGGAACTTAAATCAAAATTTAAAAAAGTACATACATTTTCCAGTTCACTTAATCTGTTAAACCTTGCAATAGAGATATATCTGTTCCAATATTATTTTTTAAGGAGAAGGGATTTAAAGAAATAGCAGAATTTACCGAACATGTTTATAAGACTGGAGGCAGGTGTTAATGAATAAAAAATCTGTGCTTTCATTTATATCATGGACGGTTCTTGCCGGGTCTGTTATTGGTTCCCTTTTTGTTGGCATTCTTGTTTATTTTTTACTTAACTCTTCAGGTGTTGAAGGAGCTTTAGGTAAAGCAATTTTTCAACATTTATAATACAGATTGCATTCCTTCTCCCAGTATTTCTCATCAGGTATATGATACAGAAATATATAGTGGAAAAAATAAACAGAGTATCCGAGGCTCTAAAAGAAGTAAGTACAGGAAATCTGGACTATGAAGTAAAAATAGAAGGAAATGACGAACTTGCAGAGCTTGCAGAATCTTTTGAAAGAATGAGAATAAGCATGAAAACCATTATGGAAAAGTTAGAAGAGGGAGAATTATAGTGGGGAGTTTACAATGGATACAGAAAAAAAGCTGAAGGAGCTTTTAGACAGACTGTTTATAAACACAGGAGCAACATTCTCGGGAATATTTATAGATGGAAAACCCACCATATCAAAAACTATTTATACTGACAGAAAAGAAAAATTAGAGGAAATCCTCAAGCTGATTATATATAAAGCTCATCAGATTAACGAATTTATCAAAGATTTTGAGGAAGAGTATGTATATGCGGAGGGAAATGAGGTATCAATTTTTATATATTTTGTAAGACCAGACATTGCTGTTGCATCTGTAATTGAAGAAAAACCAAAATTTGCCCTTTTAAAATTAGAGCATACAACCATAGCAAAGAAAATAAAGAATATGGAAGAAGGGATTGACCGGTTTATAAAAAGCGAAACATCTGCATCAGATGTAGAAGAGGATTTTGAAGAGATAGAGCTTGAGAGTCTGGAAAAGACAGTACCAGAGCTGAGAGAAGAAGAATCACTTCCTGAATCTGAAGAGGAAAAGACAGAGATAACAGTAGAGGATATAAAGGACAGATATGCAGAAGAAGTTCAGGAAATTGAAAAAAACAAAGATATAAATGAGCTTGAAAAGGTTTTATCAGAAAGTGAAGAACCATCTCTTGAAGAGATATTAAAATCTCCTGAAGAGATAGAGGAGAAACCTGAAAAAAAAGAAGAAGTACAGTCCATAGAAGAGATAAAGGAAGAAGAGTTATACCAGCCAGAGGTACTCGAACAGATTCAGAAAGAACTACTCAAAGAGATTGGACCTGTAGGAAAATTCCTCTTTAAAAAGAGAAAAAAGGAGATTGGCATTCAGGAAGACAGGCTGACAAGGTCTGACATTGTCAAACTGATAGAAAAGTTATCAGATGATATAATTGATGAAAAGAGAAAAAAGAGATTTTTAGAAAAAGTGTCGGCCTTTATATAACTCTATAATAAGGGAGGGAATTATGGCAGGTAGATTTGATGAGATACTTCAGGCCGTTGTTAGAGATGCTGGCGCAGAGGGAGCAGTCCTTGTAAGTCCTGACGGTTTAGCAATAGCTTCAGTATTACCTGAAGGAATAGATGAAGACAGAGTTGCTGCCATGGGTGCAGCAATACTTTCACTTGGTGAAAGAGTAACAACAGAGTTAAGCAAAGGAACATTAGAACAGCTTTATGTAAAAGGTTCAAAAGGTTATATGATATTTACAGGAATTGGGGACCTTGCAGTCTTAGGGATACTTGCACCATCCAATGCAAAGTTAGGACTTCTCCTTATGGAGATAAAAAGAGCAGCAAAACAGATAGAGGAAAGCTTAAGCTAAAATGGCTATCACAGGAAGTTTAGAAACATTTAACTTCATAGATATATTTCAGATTCTGAAAAAGGATAGGAAAGATGGTATCCTTGTTGTTGAAGCCCCTTCAAAAAAGTTGGCAGTTTATTTCAAAGAAGGGGATATCATATACATAAGAGATGTGGTAAAGGTTTTTTACATATACTTGGATTTAGACTTCAATCAGGTGTTAAAAAAAGAAAATGTAAAGAAAGAAGACCTTTACCAGTATCTTGTTTCACGACTTCCTATACTCCTTGCCCTAAAAAAGGGTAAATTTTCCTTTACTCCTGGATTTATCAAGTATCCTCCAGATATAGATCCACTGATACCTTTAGAGAAAATTATGATGTACCTGAGCAGACAGTTATCACAGGAAGAGGTTGACAGAAAAATATCTGACATGAGACTGATTTTTGAAAAATCTGATAACTGGACTGAGATTGCTAAAAAAGCACATCTGACCAATGTGGAGAAAAAAATACTCGCACTTATTGATGGAACAAGAACTGTAGAAGATATACTGAATGAAACAAAAATAAACAAACTTACCCTTCAGAGAATACTTTACGGATTCCTTGCAACTGGAATAATACAGAGAAAAAGACCAAAGAAAAGAAAGATAGGATTTGATTTGACAAAAGCACTCCTACAAAAAATAATCGCAAAAATAAAAGGACTGTAAGGAAGAGCCATGTCAGGAAAGAAACAAAAACAGATAAAAATAGTGATAGCCGGCCCCTATGCAGCAGGAAAAACACAGTTTATAAACACAATCAGTGAAATAGAGACAGTTCAGACAGAGGCAAAAACAACAAGAAAAGGGGAAAAAGAGGTAAAAAATCACACAACTGTTGCAATGGATTTTGGAAGGATAACGATTGATGAAGAACATGTGTTATATCTGTTTGGAACTCAGGACAGGAAAGATTTGAGTTTATGTGGGATATTTTAGGAAAAGGTATGGTAGGAATGGTAGTTCTTGTTGATTCAACAGACCCGTCGACATTTCATGAAGCCAGAAAGATAATAAACTACTTTGAGTCCCGTTATCCTGCTCCTTTCGTCGTTGGATGTAATAAACAGGATTTAAAAGGAGCCTGGGACCCAAAAGATATAAGAACAGCCCTCGACCTTGATGAAGAAATAAAAGTCTTACCACTTATAGCCCTGGACAAAGAGAGTGTAAAAAATGTACTCCTCGTTCTGTTGGAGGAGATTGCCAGATATCTGTAATCATTTTTTTATCTCTTTTATCTTCTCCTCCCATATCTTTGCCTTTTCCAGTATTTCATCTTTATCTATCACTAACATCTCCTTATTTAACATCTTTATATCTCCACCAACAATAACAGTATCTACATCACATCCTTTAGAGGAGTAAACAATCTGAGTATAAGGGTCATAAACAGGATTTAGATGGGGCTGTGAAAAATCTATAAGGACAATATCTGCATACTTCCCTGCCTCCAGTGAACCTATCCTGTCTGACATCCTTACTGCTTCAGCTGCCCATCTTGTAGCCATAAGAAGAGCTTCTTTAGCATTTACCACTGTTGGGTCTTTTTTTACTCCTTTGTGAAGTTTTGCAGCTGTTGATATTTCTCCAATAATGTCAAGATCGTCATTGGAAGCTGTTCCGTCTGTTCCCACTGAAACTGTTACCCCTGCCTTTATCATTTCCGGGACTGGTGCCACGCCAGAGGCAAGTTTCAGATTGCTTTCTGGACAGTGAGAAACCTTGACACTTTTCTTTGCAAGTATTTCTATCTCCTCCGCAGTAGGATAGACCATATGAGCAGCAAGTGTTCTCTCTGAGAGAACCCCAACAGCATCAAGATGTTTAACGGGAGTTTTACCATATCTCTCAACAGTAGTTTTCAGTTCAAACTCTGTTTCAGCAACATGGATGTGAAACAGAACATCATACTTTTCAGACACATCAAAAGCTTTCTTTAGCGTATCGGGAGAGCATGTATAAGGAGCATGGGGTCCAATAGCAGGAATAACATATGGATGGTTTTGATATTCTTCTATAAACTCAACAGTTTTTTTAATCCCTTCGTCTGGCGTTTTTGCTCCCGGTGTTGGGAAGTCAAGTATACCTGTTGATAAAATCCCTCTGATTCCTATCTTCTTTATAACATCTGCAACAGCATTCTCATAAAAATACATATCAACAAAGGTTGTTGTTCCTGCCCTGAGCATCTCATAAGCAGCTATCTGTGTCCCATCATAAACAAACTCATAACTGACGAATTTTCCCTCAGCTGGCCATATGTACTCTTCAAGCCATACTTTAAGGGGATTGTCACTTCCATAACCCCTCAGAAGAGTCATGGCAGCATGGGTGTGTGTATTTATAAAGCCTGGCAGCGCCACTTTTCCTCTACAAACAACAGTTTTTCCAAAATACTCTGATTTTTTATCTTTACCTATGTCTAATATTTTCCCATCCTTTATAACAATATCTGCACTTTCATGAAGGGTAAGAGTTTTCATCCATTGTCAGAACATACTCTAAATCTGTCAGTATAAGATCAGCAGGTTTTAAAGCCATTTCTTACCTCCCGTGATTCCTCTGATTAAAAATTATACAATAATAAGGATATGAAAATGTTATTACTGTTATTATTAGCTTTTTTCAGCACCTCTCTGGGAGCAGTTAAAAACTGTTACACAATCAGGTATCTGTTTTTTGATGTTGCAAAAATGTGTATATCTTACAAATATAAAAAAGATGAAATAAAGATAGAAACTCATGCTTATTCTGAAGGGTTAGTCAAACTTATAAAACAAGTAGAATATTCTGGATTTGCAGTCTCTTCACAGGATTTTCAGAGCAGAAAATTTCATTTTTACAGAAGAGAAGGCTCCGTAAGAGAAATACACGATTATCTTTTTTATCCAGAGCATATAATTTTCAAAAAAACAGTTATAAAGGGAGCTGAGATAAGAACAGAGAGGAAAAAAATAAAAAATGAAGGATATATAGACCCATTTACTGCAAGTCTTTACTATTTCAAACAGATTGTATATAAAGGAAAAATCCGTAAAAAGGTTTTTTTTGGCGGAAAGGAATACTTTTTATCCCTGTAAGTAAGGTTAAAGATGTACAGACAAAAATAAGTGGAAAAATTTATAAAGCTGTATACGCAGAAATAGACCCAAGGAGAGTAAAGGTTGGAGGTATTATACAACCAGCAGGCATCTGGAAGGTATGGATTGACAGAAAGGAAAAGATATTACTTAAAGGGATTTTGAAGATTAGAGTTGGTTTCGTTGTAATAGAAATAAAACAATAAACCCTGGCACCGACCTACGTTTCCGACCGGTTTCCCGGCCAGTATTATCGGCGCTGGGGAGCTTAACTGCCGGGTTCGGAATGGAGACCGGGTGTTTCCTCCCCGCTATGGGCACCAGGGAACTGGCAGTAGAATAAGGGTAGAGACTTTCAGGGTCAGTCAGGAAGTAGGAGGCCAAGCCTCACGGGCGATTAGTACCGCTTGGCTCCACCCGTCGCCGAGCTTCCACCTGCGGCCTATCAACCTGGTAGTCTCCCAGGGCCCTTCAGGCACCTTATGGTGCGGGAGTCCTTATCTTGGAGGTGGGCTTCACGCTTAGATGCTTTCAGCGCTTATCCCGTAGCAGGGTGGCTACCCAGCTCTGCCCTTGGAGGACAACTGGTACACCAGTGCCTGCCCCACTCCGGTCCTCTCGTACTAGGAGTGGCCCCTCTCAAGACTCCTGCGCCCGCGGCGGATAGGGACCGAACTGTCTCACGACGTTCTGAACCCAGCTCGCGTGCCGCTTTAATGGGCGAACAGCCCAACCCTTGGGACCGGCTACAGCCCCAGGATGCGGCGAGCCGACATCGAGGTGCCAAACGGAGCCGTCGATGTGGGCTCTCGGGCTCCATTAGCCTGTTATCCCCGGAGTAGCTTTTATCCGCTGATCACACGCCCTTCCACCCGGTAGCCGTGTGGGTCACTAAGCCCGGCTTTCGCCTCTGCTCGACCTGTCGGTCTCGCAGTCAGGCACCCTTATGCCTTTGCACTCTAACGGTGGATTTCCGACCCACCTGAGGGTACCTTTGGGCGCCTCCGTTACCCTTTAGGAGGCGACCGCCCCAGTCAAACTGCCCGCCTGACACTGTCCCCGTCGGAGGATAACTCCGCTGGGTTAGATTACCCACGTGTCAAGGGTGGTATCTCACCGGCGGCTCCACCCCCGCCGAAAGCAGGGCTTCTCAGCCTCCCACCTATCCTGCGCATGACACGCAGGCAATCAATGCCAGGTTGCAGTAAAGCTTCACGGGGTCTTTCCGTCCTGCCGCGGGTAGTCGGCATCTTGACCGGCACTACAATTTCGCCGGGACTCCCCTCGAGACAGCGTGGCGGTCGTTGGACCATTCATGCAGGTCGGA
>JAUZSJ010000002.1:42500-57422 GCA_030949555.1 Persephonella sp.
CTATCTGCAAAAACAGACATCGTCTGTGGGATTGATTTGAGAGCTTTCTCTATCTGAGAACCAATCTCCTGAAGTTTTCCTACATCTGCTCCGTATATTTTTATACCTAAGGGTGTTCTTATCCCTGTAAGGAGCATATCTATCCTTCCTCTTATAGGATAGGTCCAGCTGTTTGTAAGACCAGGTATCTGTAGTTTTTCGTCCATCTCCTGCATAAGTTTTTCATATGTCATTCCTTCACGCCAGTACTCTTTTGGTTTAAATGTGATGATAGTTTCTATCATGGAAAGTGGAGCCGGGTCTGTTGCTGTTTCAGCTCTTCCTGCCTTACCAAAAACTGTGTCTACCTCAGGAAATGACGCGATTATTCTATCTGTAATCTGTGTTAGCTGTTTCGCCTCTGTCACAGATATGCCTGGAGGTGTAACAGGCATGTACATAAAGGTCTGCTCATTCATCATAGGCATAAATTCCCATGACAGTTTTTTGTAAAGGGGATACACAGAACCGATAGCAATCACTGTCAGCAGTAAAACTATGTATCTTGTTTTTAGCGTGAGTTTTATAAGTGGTGAATAACTTTTTATCATTATAAAGCTGACAGGATTTTTCATTTCTGGCAGAATCCTGCCTCTAATCAGATAAATCATCAGAACAGGAACCAGTGTGACAGCTAAAATGGAAGCTGCAAGCATTGTAAATGTTTTTGTATAGGCAAGGGGTTTAAAAAGCATACCTTCCTGTCCTGTCAGAGCAAAAACAGGAATAAATGAAACTACAATAATCAGAAGGGCAAAGAACACAGGTTTTCCTACCTGAACAGATGATTTTATAACAGCATCAATTCTGTCCTTTTCTGTTATCTTTCCTTTTTCCTTTTTCAGATTTTCTATATGTTTGTGGGCATTTTCCACCATAATGATAGCACCATCAACAAGAGCTCCGATAGCTATGGCTATTCCGCCTAATGACATAATGTTTGACGTTATCCCTAATATCTTCATAAACAGAAATCCTGAAAGGACTGCAAGGGGCAGAGTTATAATTATGACCAGAGCACTCCTTATATGTAAAAGAAACAGCGTTATCACTACGAGAACAATAATACTTTCCTCAAATAATGCCCTTTTGAGGGTATTTATTGCTTTTTCTATAAGCTCTGACCTGTCATAGGTGGTTATGATCTTTATATCTTCTGGTAGTAATTGCTGAAGTTCGTACAGTTTCTCTTTTACCCTCTGTATCACACTGTAAGCATTTTCTCCAAACCTCATCACAACAATTCCACCTACAACCTCTCCAAGACCGTTAAGGTCTGCAACACCCCTTCTTCCCATGGGAACGAGCTGAACTGTAGCAATATCCTTTATTCTGAGAGGTACACCATCTTTTAAGGTTTTTACTGTTATATCCCTTATATCATCAAGATTTTTCAGATATCCCAGTCCCTGTATGATAAACTCAAAACCATTTTTTTCTATTGTCCCACCTCCAACATCGTTATTATTGCTTCTTACCGCCCTCAATATCTCCTTTATAGAGATATCATATTCCCTCAGTTTTTCTGGTTTTAGTGTTATCTGGTATCCCTTTACAAACCCGCCAATAGATGCAACCTCTGCAACCCCATCTACACCAAGAAGTGCATATCTGAGATACCAGTCCTGCAATGTTCTAAGCTGCCAGAGATTCCTTTTTTCTGAAAAAATTGCATACTCGTAAACCCATCCAACACCTGTTGCATCTGGTCCTATTGTTATTTCTGCTGTTTGTGGAAGTCTGTCCTTTATCTGTGAAAGATATTCCAGTACTCTACTCCGTGCCCAGTAGATGTCTGTACCTTCTTTAAAAATTACATACACAGCAGAAGTTTCAAAAGAAGATACACCTCTCACTGTCTCTATTTCAGGAGCTGACAGTAGAACAGAGACTATAGGGTAGGTAAGCTGGTCTTCAACAACAGATGGAGACTGACCGGTCCATTTTGAGTATATGATTACCTGCGGTGGTGATAGGTCTGGGATGGCATCAAGGGGAGTCTTTTTTAACGCCCATATAGATGCCCCTGTCAGAATAGCCACAAGTGATAGAATAACAAGTTTATTTCTTACAGACCACTTGATAATACTTTCTATCATCTTTTCACCCTTCAGTGATGATGGTGCATCATTTTCATCTCTTTTTTATCTTTTGAATATTTCCCTTTCAGCTGAGCATCTGCATCAAGCAGGAACAGGGCTGAGTTTGCAACGACCATCCCTCTGTGGAGTCCCTCTTTTATCTGGTAGTATCCATCTGCATATGCGCCTAACTTTATAAAAACAGGCTCAAACACTCCTTTTTCTTTCTGAACAAAAACGACCTGCCTCTTTCCTGTATCTAAAACGGCTGTTTCTGGAAGGGTAAGGAACTTACCTAAAGGAACTTCTATTTTCAGCTCTCCATACATTCCTGGATAATACATTCTGCTGGTATTATTAACGACAACCCTGACTTTCAATGTTCTGTTTCTTTCATCCATCATAGGGTATATATAATCAACAACTCCTTCTATCTTCCTGTCTGGGTATGATAGGAAGTAAAACTGGACTTTCTGTCCTTTTTTGATAAATGGAATGTCATCCTCGTATATGTCTGCAATCAGCCACAGATTTTGATGTTTAGCAATTCTCATAACAGGTCTTCCTTCTTTAACATAGGAACCTAAATAAACAAACTTCTCCATAACCCAACCGTCATAGGGGGAATACAGAGTTATACTTTTCATGATTTTTTTTGTTTTCAGTAACTTTTCTATCTGTCTGTCTGTGATGTCCCAGTATCTGAGTCTTTTGTATGCTGCCTCATACAGCTCTTTTGCTGACTTTCTTAAAACTTCGTCAGAGCTATTTCTCATCTTCTGGTAATACTGGTATGCCCTGAGTAACTCCTCCTGTGCTGAAACAAGCTCTGGACTGTAAACAGAAAGTAAAGGCTGACCTTTTTTTACGTATTTTCCTGTAAAATCTGCATAAATTTTTTCTACATAACCGGAAATCTTGAAGGTGATGTCTTTCAAATCATTTTCTGGATGTTCTAATTTTCCAAAGCCCTTTATACTTTTAACCAGATATCTTTCTTCCACTACTGTTGTATCAATGTTGAACATCTGGTTAACCTGTCGCGAACTGACAGGTTTAACTGCTTTCTGCGGCAGCTTATCTGACTGAATTTCGGCTCTTTTTTCTTCCATCTGTGGAAATCCTTTAGAAAAAATCAGGAAAGAACCTGTTGCTCCTATAATCAGACCAGCAATAAGAAACAGCAGCATCCTTAACTTCATCTTATCTCTCCTGTCAGTTTTTCAATCTTTTTAACAGCTATGTTATAAGAAGTGGTTTCTTCGATAATCTTATTTTTCACTGTCAGTATCTGGTTTATCGCTTTCAGCACATCAAATATATTTTTTCTTCCTACCTGATACTCAGACACAATACTTTCATAAACAGAATGGGAAATCTGGCTCATTATCTCCTTTAGCAACTGATAACTTTCGTAAGATGAAACTGCATCATAGTAACTTTCTTCTAACTGGGTCTTTATTTCTCTGACTGTTGATTTCAACTGATTTTCCTCTCTTTCTTTAAGAAGAACATTCTCTAAAACAGTCCTGTCCTGTCTGTTTTTCTTCCATACAGGGAGATTGAAACTCAGACCTATAGATACATAGTCCCTGTATCCCTTTCTGTAAGAGTATGCTCCAAAAAATGTAAAGTCTGGTTTATACTCTAACTTTGATAACAAAACTTTTTCTTTTTGAAGTTTTATAAGATGTAGTCTTTTCTGTACTTCTGGATTTTTTTTCATTGCAACACCTATGAGTTTCTTTATGTCTGTAATTCTTTCAGGCTTTCAGGGATATCTCAATCTCTTTATCTGAAAAATACCTGATGCGAGATTTTAACCTTTTCAACCTGTTTCTCAGAACTATTTCCTTTCTCTGCAGCTGTGTAAGAAAAAACTGGGCATCAAACACTTCTGACTGAGATGTTTTACCCACAGAGTAAAGGGTAGTTGTCAGAGATATTAAATCATGGGCTACCTTTTTATACTCTTTTATTATTTTCAGTTTCTCTTTCACTTCCCACATTCTGTATGCTACCTGATACAGCTGAAATATCAGCTCCTGCTTCTTTTCTAAAAGGGTGTAGTATTCGCTTCTGTATCTGCTTTTTACTATCTGTGATCTTTTTTCCCTTTTGCTGTAAAGGATATATGGCTGTAGAAACTTCAGTTCAACAGACTGCATAGGCTCTAAATTCCTGTCAAATGGTCTGTAAAAAAGCTGAACATCCTTAACAGAAATACTGAAAATCGGGTCTGGAAGTGAAAGTTCATAAATCTCTCTTTGCTTAAGACTTTTCAGCTTTCTGTCTATGGCCTTTATCTCAGGATGATTATGTATAATTTCCTCTATACTGGCTAATGCTACAATATGTAGTAATAAAAAGAAAAAAATGATAAATCTCATCCCATAACTCCGCAGAAGCAGGTTTTGTAAAGATATAATAACACAGCTATAAGCTGTATAATTATCAGAGGGATAACAGCAGTTTTCGGCAGGGAGGGGTTTGTTTCATTAACAGCAGAGAGAAACCTTTCCTGAGAAAAGTTATACCCTAAGGGTAGAAAGAGGTTGAACTCTTTTATTTTCAGGACTGCTTTCAGCAGACTTTCTTTTGACACTTTTTTCAGTGCATATCTATCTGCATAAAGTTCAGAAATTACAACAAATTCTCTGGAAAGACTGTTTTTCAGCTTTTCAGGAAGCAGTGAAAGAACAGTATCAGCAATGATATACCTGAATGCATCCAGATGCCTGAGATGTCCCAGTTCGTGGCTGTATATTGCCTTTTTTTCTTTTTTTTCAAGTTTTTCAAAAGCCTGTAGAAAGAACAATCTTTTTGGAGAAGTTAAATGATAAAATTTCATCACTGTCTATTATGATTATGCTTTTATACTTCAGAACAGAGAGAGTGTCTATACTCTTTTTACACTCTGTAAAAATGGTTCAGTCTGCTCAAAGCTTTAATCAGCATCTTTAATAAATAAATACTCATAAGCAAAAACAGAAATAGATAAAAGAGCACATTTGAATGGCTGAGAAGAAAAGATTCTGTATCCATTATAGAATAGCAGGTTTTAATGTCATTAATCCATAACGGTATGTTCGCAAAAAGTTCAAGATAGAGGAATAGATAGAGAAAGAAAAAAATTCCTATCAAAAAGAAAAATATATCATTTATTTTCATCTTTTACCTTTCTGTTTAGTATTTCCCTGAGTTTTTCAATTTCTTCTTCTGAAAGTTCCTCAACTACACCTTCAAAGGCAGCCACGCCAGAGGGACTGCTCTTGATTATGTCAGAAACTACTCTTTTTGCCATCTCTCTTTCAAACTCTTCCCTGCTCATAACTGGACAGTATCTGTATCCTTTGCCTTCTTTTTTTCTCCTAAGGATACCTTTTT
The DNA here is from genome assembly GCA_030949555.1 of Persephonella sp. GTDB lineage: Bacteria > Aquificota > Aquificia > Aquificales > Hydrogenothermaceae > Persephonella_A. Next base: position 48,008 of record JAUZSJ010000002.1, read on the forward strand.
TATAAAGCCTGTCCATTACTGTCATAACAGTCGTATGGGCAAATCTATTCTCTCCTAAATATGTCCTTACCTCCTTCACAGTTCCACTGCCCTTATCCCATAGAAATTCCATTATCTGCTCTTCAAGTTCCCCAAATGGGGAAGGTTTCTTCCTTTTAAACTTCAGTGTTTTAAATCCTTTTTAAAAAAATCTATCATCCCTTCCTCACAGATTAAAACCAAACTTCAGTTTTTCAGTTTTCCCGTCTCTTTCTATAAAAATTGTAATCTGCCATGTTCCACCCATAGATAAGTTTACATCTGAAACATAGTAATCACCAGACTTTTTGACAGGATAATCCATACTCATCTCAGGCATTCCCGGCATAGGAGGCATGTATCCATTGATTTTGACCACTGCATCCGTAACAGCTTTTCCATCCTCATAAATCTTCAGCTTCCATCTGTTTATTCCAACATGGGGAGGCTGGTCTGAAGTGATAACAACCTTCAGACTACCTTCTGAAAGCTCCTTTTTAAAGCCTTCCTTCTGTGTGCAGGAAAACATAAAAATAACGACCACAGGTAAAAACAGATAAATTACCTTTCTCATCTTTTCTCTCCTTTCTACTATACTATGTAGTATTAATATTCAAAAAAACAAAAAAGTAAAAAATGATTTTTATCATATTTTGTCATAAAGCTGCCCCGAAGGGCAGCAGAATTTAAGGTCTGTAATTGGCCAGTATCTCGTTCCAGTCTGGCTCTCCAGATGGTGGAGCAAACTTTTCCTTTAACTTTGTAACTCTCTCTTCAAATGTTTCCTTTTCAACTTTGTAGAATATCCCTATTGGCCTTTTTCCTTTAAATGGCTCTGCATCTTCTAACTCTGGAAAATCTGCATCAAGAGCATGAGATGCAAGTTCTAAAGCAGCTTTCATATCTGATGGGTCGTGTCCAAGCTCTTTATTGATATCAATCAGTCTTCCCTTGTAGTACTTAAATGTATCTATCTTGTTAAATGTAGGACATGGAGAGAGAACATTCACAAAAGCAAACCCTTTATGTTCAACTGCTGCCTGAAGGGTATCTGCGAGATGTTTTGGATTTCCAGAGTAAGACTGTGCCACAAATGTTGCTCCAGAGGCAATAGCAAACTTAATAACGTTAAATGGGTCCTCAATGTTTCCGTAAGGATTCAGAGAACCTTTGTATCCATGTCTTGATGTCGGAGATGTCTGGTTTTTGGTGAGAGCATACATCCTGTTATCCATTACAACAAGTGTTATATCAAAGTTCTTTCTTGCAGTGTGGGGAAAGTGTTCCATCCCGATTGAGAATATGTCACCGTCTCCAGCAGTGACAATAGTTGGTGTTTCTGGCTTTGCAAGTCTGATTCCAACAGCTGCAGGTAAAGCCCTTCCGTGAGCTGTATGTACTCCAAAAGCATTCATCCATAGTGGAAGTCTTGAAGAACATCCAATACCTGAAGTCATTGTAATAGCAGTAGGGTCTAACCTCTCTTCAGAAAATGCCTTTGTAAGGGCAGTAACAACCCCAAAGTCTCCACAACCGGGACACCATGTAGGCTCAATATCACTCCTGTATTCCTTTGGTGGTAGTTTTTCTTCTAATCTGATATATTCCATAACAAATCCTCCTTTTCAGATTTTATTTAATTGTTATATACAAAAGGGCAAAAAGCCCTGATAAAAATCATTATGCGCTTACTTTTTCTCCCAACAGTTCAAGAATTTTTTCCTCTATTTCTTTAGGTATAAACGGCTCTCCTCTGTAGATATTAAACTGAACTATCTTTTCCTGAGGAATATTTGTAAACATTTTCATAAATCTGGCAAAGTGTCCAAGGTAAGAAGCCTCTGGAACAAGTATTTTGTCAGCCATAGATGCAAGTTTCTCAAGAGCATTCTTAGGCACAGGGTAGAGGAGTTTTGGATAAAGGGCTGCTATCTTATATCCTTTTTCCCTAAGCCTTTTTACAGCTTCCTGAGTGATTGAAGCACTCAGTCCCCATGATACCACTGCAATGTCCGCCTTTTCTCCTTCCTGAATGTCTCCTAAATCCCACTCTACTAAATGTGGGTTTTCCTCTTCCACATTCTTTATCTTCCTGAATCTTTTATCCATCATAACTGTTCTTTCGTTTGGAGTTGTTCTTGGGCGGGAGTTTTCTGCGTGTTCAAGACCTGTAGCTGTATATGGTTTTGGAGACTCTCCTGGGACAAATACAGGTGATATACCTGACTCAGTTATAGCATACCTGAACAGGTTTTCTATATCTTCAGGTTTAACATCCTCTTTTCTTACCACAGGTCTTTCAATCAGATTTTCTTTTATCTTTTTAACGTCAGGCGTTGGTATAGCCTCTGCTCTGAGAGAAAGAGAACCGTCAGTAAGCATGATAACTGGTAATTGATACTTTTCAGCGAGGTTAAACGCTTCTATAGTGAGGTAGAAGTTCTCCTCAACGTTTTTAGGTGCAATTACTATCCTCTGATCATCACCATGTCCACCAAGTGCAGCTGCAAACAGGTCTGCCTGTTCGTGTTTTGTTGGCATGCCTGTGGAAGGACCAGCTCTCTGAACATCAACAATTACCGCTGGAAGTTCTGTCATAGATGCAAGACCTATAAGTTCCTGCATAAGAGATAATCCAGGACCTGATGTAGCGGTCATAGCCTTCGCGCCTGCAAAGGAAGCACCTATAACAGCAGCCATAGATGATATCTCGTCCTCAGACTGGTAAACAAACCCTCCTGTTTTCAGTACTATTGGAGAAAGGTAGTTTCCAACAGTTGTAGCTGGTGTTATAGGATAAGCTGCGAAAACTTCAACTCCTGCTACTGCTGCTCCAAGGGCAATAGCTTCGTTTCCTTCAAGGATGATAACATCCTTTTAGGCAGTGGACCAGGAACTCTGTATGGGTCTATCTTTCTTTATATGTTCCTTTATGTAACTCTGAGCCACTTCAATAGCTTTAAAGTTCAGATTAACAACATCTTCTCCTTTCTGTGAGAACTTCTTGACAATCTCTTCCTTTAAAACTTCCATTGGGAAGCCAAACAGTTCAAAAACAGATGCCATTGCAATAACGTTTTTCGTTATGTAAGCCCCTACTTCCTCTTTTGCCAGTTTTGACATTGGAACCGCATAAACAAAAACTCCCATCTTTTCAAGCTCTTCTAAATCTGGCTCAAAATCTCCACCTTCAGGACCATCCCAGATAAGAACCTTTCCTTTTCCAAGAAGAGGTTTGTTTACTTCGTATGCTTCACCGTTGAAGGCAACCAGTATATCAAACCCATCGCCCTGGGGAGAGAGAATCTTTTCATCGGACATCCTGACCTGCGACAGTGCGTATCCCCTTTAATCTCAGCTGGAAAAGACTGGAACGTAACAACTTCTTCATAACCTAAGTTAGAAGCTGCCCTCATTGTAAAATCACCGGCAGAGATGACACCTTCTCCACCTTCACCGGCATACTTAACTGTTAAATCAAATGCCATAGCAGATTCCTCCTTTATATTTTTAACTTTAACCTTTATTCAGGTTTAATAAAATATAACACTGTTTTGATTTTTTAAATCAAGTATAAATTAAGGGTGTTTTTGAGAAAAAAATTTTTATATATTTAATATAATAAAAAACTAAGGGGAAAGTGTTGAAGGAGAAAAAAAGAAAACCTATCGGTAAGAGAAAAGAGGAAGTGTTTTTTATAATATCAGAAATAATAGCAGAAAAAGGGCTTTCTGAGGTATCAACAACAGAAGTTGCAAAAAGATTAGGTGTTTCCCAGCCTGCCATATACAAATATTTCAAAAATAAAGATGAGATGATTGTATACTTTCTGGAAAGTCTAAAAAAGCAACTATCAGAAATTATAAAAAAAGCAAAAGAAGAAAAGAGTACTGAAGACAGACTGAGAAAAATTTATACAGAACACTTCAGGCTTATTGGTAGAAGCAAAATACTTCCACGAGTAGTGTTCTCAGATATTGTGCATATGGGAAAAGAAGAAAAAAAGGAAAAGTTGAGAGAAGTTATATACATGTATAAGGAAGGTATAAAACAGATTTTAGAAGAAGGAATAAAAAAGGGTGAACTAAAACCTTTTGACCCTGAGTGGGGAGCAAGATTTATTATTGGAACTATCCTTCAACAGCTCTTTTCTGGATGCTTGATGGGATGAAAGAAAACATAACTGCAGAAAGTGAAAAACTTATGGGAAATATAAAAAATATAATATTCAGGTAGCCCTGAATAAGGCTACCTTTACTTTAAAACCTCTGCTACTGCATCTCCAATAAAGGATATATTTTTCACTGTGTGGACGCCTGCAGACTCAAGGGCCCTGTATTTTTCTTCTGCTGTTCCTTTTCCACCTGCAATGATTGCTCCTGCATGTCCCATCCTCTTTCCAGGAGGTGCGGTAACACCTGCAATGTATGCAACAACTGGCTTTTTAACATACTCTTTGATAAATTCTGCAGCTTCTTCCTCTGCTGTTCCTCCAATCTCACCAATCATAACTATTGCCTCTGTTTCAGGGTCATCCTGAAACCACTTAAGAACATCTGAAAATACCGTTCCTGGAACCGGGTCTCCACCAATGCCGATAACTGTTGACTGTCCAATTCCTCTGTTTGAAAGCTGGATGCTAGCTTCGTATGTTAGCGTTCCAGACCTTGAAACAAGTCCAACTTTTCCCTTTTAAATATATGCCCCGGCATAATTCCTATCTTTGCCTCTTCATGAGTGTAGTAACTCCCTGGACAGTTAGGCCCTATGAGAACTGTCTCAGGATGGTAGGTTTTTATGTAATTTTTTACTGGTATCATATCGTTGACTGGAATTCCTTCAGTGATACATATAACCGTTTTAATTCCTGCATCAACAGCTTCAAGAACAGCATCTGCAGCAAACGGAGGAGGAACAAATATCAGTGAACAGTCTGCACCTGTATTATCTACTGCTTCCTTAACAGTATCAAAAACAGGTATTCCTTCTACTTCCTGTCCACCTTTTCCCGGATGTAACGCCACCAACAACTTGTGTTCCGTAAGCTCTACACTGAGTTGCATGGAAAGAGCCTTCTCTCCCAGTTATTCCTTGAACTATCACTTTGGTGTCTTTGTTTACAAGTACGCTCATATATTATTACCTCCTACTATTTTCTTAATCTATTTTGGCAAGTTCAACTGCCTTTTGTGCACCTTCCCACATTGTATCTGCTGGAATAAGGTCTAAACCTGACTCTGCAAGCATCTTCTTTCCGAGCTCCAACGTTTGTTCCTTCCATTCTCACTACAATGGGGACATGATGGTTAACTTCCTTTGAAGCCTGAATTATACCTTCAGCCAGTCTATCACACCTGAGGATTCCACCAAATATATTTATAAATATTGCCTTAACATTTGGGTCAGACAGTATTATTTTAAAGGCATTTGCAATCTGCTCGGCATTTGCAGAGCCTCCTACATCAAGGAAGTTTGCCGGTTCTCCTCCTGCAAGTTTTATTGTGTCCATTGTTGCCATTGCAAGACCTGCCCCGTTGACCATACATGCTATATTTCCATCAAGCTTTATGTAGTTAAGGTTGTACTGTTTAGCTTTTACCTCTAATTCAGATTCCTGGGTAGGGTCTTCCATTTCCATAATTTCAGGGTGTCTGAACAGAGCATTGTCATCAAAATCCACTTTAGCATCTAAACACAACAACATTTCCTTCTTTTGTTAAGAACAAGTGGGATTTATCTCAATCCATTGAAGCATCTTCATTCATATAAACTTCATAAAGTTTTACAAATATTGATGCCACTTTGTTAATAAGATTTTTAGGGAATCCCAACTTCAGGGCAATCCTTCTTGCCTGAAAAGGTCTGAGACCTATAAAAGGGTCTATAACTTCTGTTATTATTGCTTCAGGGTTCTTTGCTGCAACCTCCTCAATCTCCATCCCTCCTTCCGAGGACGCCATAATTATAAGTTTTGATTTACTTCTGTCTAGTGTTATTGCCACATAGTACTCTCTGTCTATGTTTGTCCCTTCTTCAATATAAATCCTGCTAACAGGCAGCCCTTCAGGACCTGTCTGAAACGTAACAAGTGTTTTTCCTAAAAGTTCTGCTGCAAACTGCTGAACTTCATCCATATTTTTAGCTAAGCTTTAACACCGCCGGCTTTTCCTCTACCACCTGCATGTATCTGAGCTTTAACAACAACTGGAAACTTTCTCGAGCTGTCTGTGGCAGCTTCAACAGCCTCTTCTACAGTAAAGGCTGGATAATCCGTTAGGAACTGGTAGTCCATATTTTGCAAATATTTCTTTTGCCTGATGTTCATGTACTTTCATACTTTCCTCCTTACGGATCTATTTCAATTTTTTTGTATTTCTTCTGACCTTCTTCAAACACATCTCCACCGTACATGTCATTGGCTACTACAAGGGGAAAATCTTCAAAATACAGCTTCCTTATTGCTTCTGGGTCCTAAATCTTCGCAAGCAACTATTTCAGAGGATTTTATATGCTTTTGATAAAAGGGCCGCCGTTCCCCCATAGGCGGCAAAATAAACTGCTCTGTATTTTTTTAAAGCCTCCTTTACCTCTGTCCCTCTCCATCCTTTCCCTATTGTTCCTTTTAGTCCAAGCTCTAAAAGCTTAGGAGTATACTTATCCATTCTGTAAGCTGTTGTTGGACCTGCAGAGCCTATTATCTGACCAGGCTTTGGGGGGGTAGGTCCAACATAATATATAACCTGTCCTTTTACATCAAATGGAAGTTTCCCTGTTTTTTCAAATTCTTCCAACATCCTTTTATGGGCTGCATCCCTTGCAGTGTAAACATAACCACTGAGAAGAACTCTCTCCCCTGCTTTTAAACTCTGTATCACATCATCTGTAAGTGGTGTTGTTATCTTTTTCACCTGCGACATTTTCGTCTCCCTGACTATATTTCTATCTCGTTATGTCTGTTTGCATGGCACTGAATGTTTACAGCCACTGGAAGCGATGCTATATGAACAGGAGCAATTTCTATTTTCACATCAACAGCTGTAACTGTACCACCAAATCCGAGAGGACCAACGCCAAGCTGATTTGCAAGCTGAAGAAACTCCTCTTCGAGCATTGCTATTCTTGGGTCTGGATGCCTCTCCCCAATAGGGTCCGAAAAGCGCTTTTTTTGCCAGAACCGCTGAGTAGTCAAAAGTTCCGCCTATTCCAACTCCAACTGTAAATGGAGGGCACGCATTGGGACCCGCATTTGCAACAGTTTTCAGCACGAACTTTTTGACTCCCTCCAGACCGTCAGCAGGCTTTAGCATTGCCTGTTTACTCTGATTTTCTGAACCTCCCTTTTGCGGCAAACTTTATTTTTATCCTGTCCCCTGGAACAACATCAAAATATATAAGAGCAGGTGTGTTATCTCCTGTATTTTTTCTCTCAAATACAGGGTCAAATGCGAGAGATGCCCTGAGATAACCCTCTTTTGTTGCCTGTCTGACCCCCTCGTTTATTGCTTCCCTTATGCTTCCTCCCACAATATGAACATCCTGTCCAATCTCTACAAAAAATACTGGATATCCAGTATCCTGACAGTATGCCACCCTCTCTGAAGAGGCAACCTTTGCATTTTCCAGTATAGTTTCAATTATTTCTTCTTCCAACAGGAGACTCTTCAAATGCCTTTGCTGTCTCCAATGATTTAACAAAATCTTCGGGAAGATTATACTCTGCATCCATAACCATATTTTTAACTTTTTCTACTATTTCACTGACATGAACTTCTCTCATCTTATATCAGCCCCAGTTCTTTTATTCTTTCAATTCCAGACCTTACAGAGTTTACAGATGATTTCCACATCTTTTTTTTCTTCTTCTGTAAAGTCTAACTTTATCACTTCCTCAATTCCATGAGCTCCAAGCTTAACAGGAACTCCATACATATGTCTTCTGCTTCATAATGTCTGCATCTTCTCCCTCAAGGAATACGGAACAGGGAACTATTTCTTTCTTATCATTCAGTACTGCTTCAACCATCTCAACAAGAGATGCTCCTGGAGCATGATATGCAGATGTTCCCATAAGAGAAACTATCTCTCCTCCTCCAAACTTTGTCCTTTCTACTATCTCGTTGAGTCTGTCTTCAGGTATTAGCTTTATTAAAGGCTCTCCTCCCACATTGGAAACAGAAAGCAGTGGAACCATATCATCTCCATGACTTCCTAAAACATATGCATTTATATTTTTTACCGAGACTTTCAGTTCCATAGATAAAAGGCCTTAAATCTGGCAGTATCAAGTACTCCAGCCATCCCCATTACTCTATTTTTGGGAAAACCTGTAAGTTTAAATGCTGCGTAGGTAAGAACATCAACAGGATTTGAAACAACAATAACCACTGATTCAGGAGCATACTCACTGCAATTCTTTCAGATATAGTCCTTATTATTCCTACATTTTTGGAAAGGAGGTCATCTCTGCTCATACCTGGTCTTCTGGGAAATCCTGCTGTCACAACAACAATATCTGAACCTTCTAATGGTTCGTACCCATCACCTTCCGCTGTTACTGTAAATCCTTCAACCTCAACATCACATCCAATGGCCGAAGCCATCTGTTTTATATCTAATGCTTTTCCTTTGACGATTTCATATATCTTTTCTCCATCTTTTTCTAGGCAAATCAAACATTCTTACATTTTGCCAGTTCCACTTTATTAGCATATCAGGTTTGCAACATGTTTTCGCCAGAGCGTTTTCCTGCTGAAAGCACAACCAGCAGGAAAGCAACTGGTCTTTTGTACTCTCCCATGGCAGCCTCCGGTTGCATTTATTAACTAAATTAGTCTATAATTTATGAAAAACTTTGTCAAACAGTGTTTGATTTTTTAAATTAATAAATTATGGATATTTTAGAAGCATTTTTAAAGAAGTTAAAAAATGAGATCAGTAGAGAAAGGGTAAAACTGAGGAGAATTGAAGATGAGATACTTTCCCTTGCTGAGGAGAGAATAAAACTTGAAAAAGAGTACTGCGGTCTCTGGAAATTTCAGAATTCTCTGACCCTGTTTCAACTCAGATGAAAACGGCACGCAATGCTTTCCATAATAAGGTCCATAGGTTCTATTGAAGAAAAGATAAAAGCAAAAGAAAGAGAGGCAGAAGAACTGAGAATAAAAATAAAAGAAAAAAATGCCGAAAAAAAGGCAATAGAGAACTATAAGGAGAAACTGAAAAAAGAAAGGGATGTTGAAGAGATTAAAAAGGAAACACAGCTTGCTGACGAAGTTTTTAATCGTAACCGTCATTAATTTCTCTCATGCTCAGACACAATCACCTGCAGTAGATGAGATAAAAAAGGAAATCCAGAGATTAGAGCAACTCAGACAAGGAACTTAAAAAAACGATTACT
>JAUZSJ010000003.1 GCA_030949555.1 Persephonella sp.
GCTCTTCTGTGAGCTTGCACTGACCCGATTTTCTAAGGGTATTGCGACACCAGAAACAAAATCTTGTATTATGTATAGTATAACTACTTGCACTGACCCGATTTTCTAAGGGTATTGCGACCCAAGTCAGCGATTAAATATTTCTGAAATTTTTATTATACCTCCTTGCACTGACCCGATTTTCTAAGGGTATTGCGACAGGAGTTAGTTTTTACATTGCTTCAATGCTTTTTGTTTGCTTCTTGCACTGACCCGATTTTACTGAGGGTGTTGCGAACTATCGTGACACATCAATATGCGAAGCCGTAATATGTCTGCACTTGCACTGACCCGATTTTCTGAGGGTATTGCGACCTGTAATTAGTCATGTGATTATAGGTGCAAGTACATATACTTCTTGCACTGACCCGATTTTCTAAGGGTATTGCGACATATTAATTAATCACTGATTTAGCTGAAGATTGTTCGATATCTTGCACTGACCCGATTTTCTAAGGGTATTGCGACTCAAATCTGTATATTTAGTTCATCTGATATAGCAACGACAGATGCTTTTGCACTGACCCGATTTTCTAAGGGTATTGCGACATCACACTGTATAGAGTTCGACGATATTAACCAAATGCTGCTTGCACTGACCCGATTTTCTAAGGGTATTGCGACCTAGAGTGTTTAAATGTGTTTCGGTCATTCTCACACTACTGCACTTGCACTGACCCGATTTTCTAAAGGGTATTGCGACCCCCAATGCAGTCAATGCTCTTCTATCTGTCTTTTATTGCTTGCACTGACCCGATTTTCTAAGGGGTATTGCGACATTTATCCTTCTAAGTAGCCCGAAATACTAAGCTTTATCTTGCACTGACCCGATTTTCTAAGGGTATTGCGACAGATTTACTCTTTATACCTAGTTAGAGGTGAACTCATACTTGCACTGACCCGATTTTCTAAGGGTATTGCGACTTGATTGAGTCCCATTTATTCATATTTGTTGAACCATGCCCTACTTGCACTGACCCGATTTTCTAAGGGTATTATTATTCTGAATAATAACTATTTGGATACTACAGACTCACTGTGGTAATTACTTCGTTGATGTTATAATTTTGTTATGGAAGCACTGATTAAGGAGCTTTACTTAAGCTCTGATTTTCATTCTTTCAAAGAAGGTGATTTTTTGGCTGTCCGGGTAACTGCCTTCTACGAAAAGTCAGGTTTTGTTTTAACCTCTAAAATCAAAAATGCCCCACCGAATAAATCACGACCTATCATCATAGTTGAAGTTTCTGATGAAAAAGTCAGATTTGTAGCAACAACAACAGACCTGAATGCCAGAAAATACAGGCCAAAAATACACATAGGAGAATGCACTATAAAAAAATCTTCGGCAGAATGTTTCGACCTGCCACTAAACAGAAAATATACGTGGCTATTTGCCAAAAGAAACCCAGAACACACAAACGGTTGAGAGTCTACTATTCTGTTGACATATATACTCTAAAACAGATGCTGGCAGAGGGAACACTGAAAAAGTGTGGAAACTGCCCACAGTCTGTAATATTTGAGATAGAAAAAAGGATAAATGAGATGGGAGAGGTTGTATGATTAACCCCCACAGAGAGATTTATCTGTTTTTGCAGGGCAGGTCTGAAGCAGGACTGGACGTAATATCTAACATATTTTTCAAACAGCTAAACAGCTCGTCATTTATTTATCTTACAAACTACTGTGATGCAGAAGACCTCTTTATGGACTTTATAAGTAAACTGTTTGAAAAAAGAGAATATCTTCTCAGTCTATTTGAAAAACAGGAAAACGGACTTCCTTCTTACATCAGACTTATGGCATCAAACTTTCTGAAAGACAGAATAAAGTCAGTGTCAGATAGAGAAGAAATTTCAGTTTTTAATAATGAAAGATTATCACAGGAAAATCAGGAAGAAGTAATCGTAAAAGTTGATGCTTTTAAACTTAATGAAACTTTAAAAAAAGAGCTAAAAGAAGATGAGATTTTACTGCTGTGTTATATCACTGCCCCAGACAAAAAAGAGTTTGAAGAAAAATATTTCAGCAGTATTAACAAAAACACCCTGTATAAGAGAGTCCAGAGGGTAAAAGAAAAACTGAGGAAGGTTGTTGTAAGACATGGATTTGCACAGGAAGTGGTCAGTTATTATATTGAGCATTTACTGCCGCCAAGATGTAAAAGGGGTAATACAGATGGATAAAAGATTGTTAGAGCTTATATATATGGATTACATAAAAAACATTGAGAGTCCTATAGAAATAAATACAGAAAGTAGATTGGATATAGAAACAAAAAAAAGAATATTAAATAAATTCAAAACGCCTGTAGAATTAAAAAAGGCAGAAAAAATAATAAAAGAAGGAAACATATATCTCTTTTTCAAAGGACACATTCCTATCTACTATCTAATTTTAGACAGAATAAATGATTTATACGAAGTTCTTAAAGTATCCAATTATTACGAGTTAGCAAACCAGAATGATATGATAACTAAAGTAAATGACGAAATATTTGCAGTTGAAACATGGAATAATTTTTATCTAACTGAAGAAGAGATAAAAGAGTCTATTTTTATAGGAAAAATTCCCGAAGAAGATTACAAAATTTTAAAAGATTTTATAGAAGGCAGAATTAAAAATTTACCAGAAGATAAAAGAGGGCTTACTGTCCCACTTGACGAAAATTTCTACCAGATAAAGTTCCATCAAAAGGAAAGCGAAATAGTAAGAGAATATAAACTGAGAGTATTTGAAGAAGAGGAGAATGTTATACAGATTCCTCCAGAGAGGGAAAAAGAGATTTTAATTTCCTTCGTTGCCGGCAGGGAAAAAACAGTCCTCAACTGTGATAAATTCCTGCTGAAAAAACTTCCTGAAGAAAATCTGATTCAGATGATTTTCAGCCCTCAGCTGCAGAACAAAAAAGCAGTCATAACAGTTTTTGGCGAAGAATACCAGTTTCTTAGTCTTCCTGAAGTGATATATATTGAAGGCTGTGACGTGGAAAAAACAGACCTTGAAAAATTATGCTCTGCAATAGAGGTTAAAGTTGAGCTGGATTAAACACCTGAAAGAAACAGGAAACAGAGATACTCTGATTGGATACATTAAAAGCCGTCAGGTCAAAAAAGAAGAGTTAGAGGAACTTTACCACCTTCTCAATTCTAATGACGAAGAGCTGATATACACAGTTTATAGATTCTTAGATGAAAATCCAGAATACATTGATTATCCTCTTCTTTCAAAAACAGCAGGAATAGAAGAAAAAGTTCTGAAAACTATATTCCAGACAAAACCTACGAGAGTGTTTTTCCCTGTTGTTGATACAGAAAAATATAAAATAGCCTCAGCACATCTATTTAAACTTCCTTTTAAAGTAGAAAAAAGCAGTTTTTCAGACAGACCAGAGTTGAAAAAGATAAAAAAATATCTATATGATAAAAACCTCCCTACAGAAGATTTCTTTGTTATATTTGACTCAAACTTTAAGGGCAGTTCTTACATGCTTTCAGTAGTTGCGGGGCTGGTTCTTCCTGAAGAATATCTGAGTAGATACGCATTTACAGGAGAAGTTAACTGTGAAGGAGAGATTATCAGCGTAGATTATCTGAAAAAGAAAAGGACAGCATCAGAAAAGAAGCACCTTATACTGATAACACCTAAAACATTTGGCACTGTTAGAGAAATGGTCAGATATATAAAAAGGGAAGAGGTAAATCTGCCCTTTGCAGTGCTAAACAAACCTGACACTGAAATAAAAAAATCTCTTTTGAAGATAGAAGCAGAAATAAAAGAAAAAGATTCTCTATACTCCCTGAAAAAACAGCTTTCAATCTTAAACATGAAAGAAGAAGACCTTTACATAAATGTGGAAAACATCCCACCTGTAAGAGAAAAGTGGGAAGAAAAGTTAAACGCAATCAAACAGAATCTCCACAGGATATACAGCTCAGGCCATACACAGAAAGTTAATCTCCACATAGCAACCAGTATAACCAGCCTCAGCTTTGCAACAGGTGTGTTACTTGGAGCAAAGAGGAGTTATGTTCTGTATCACTTCCAGAATGACAGATACTTTCCAGTTATAGACCTCTCATCTCCAGAGACGGTAAGAAACATAAAACAGGTAAACAGAGATATACTCAGAAACTCTAAAAATATAAACATAGAAACAAGTATAAAAGACAGCAGAGAGGTAAACCTGATACTCTACCTTGCAAGCCACAACCCTGTTGCTGATGTTCTGCATTTTACCAAAAACAAGAACTATGTTTACATCACAGACAGAAATTTTCAGGGGAAGATTCCCATAAAGCCTCGTCTGTGGGAGGAATATGTATCTGAGATATACTCTGCTGTAAACCAGCTTAGAGAAAAATATCTGATTAAACGGTTTAGCCTGTTTATCAGCTGTCCCTCTGTGATGGCAATGGCTCTGGGAATGGCTGTAGGTAACTTCATTGACATCTATATCTACAACTACTACCCACAAACAAAAGACAAATATTTCAAAGTATTTGAAACAGCTCAGTTAGAGACCATCCTCTGAGCTATGAACCATCAAAACGTCAAAGCCTATAACCTTTTTAGTCCGGGTTGATACATACTGAAACTCTCTCCCTTCAGCCGCAAGGGTAAAAATAGCTCCTGCTACACTGGGGATTTTCTGTCCTCCTGTGACGTCCACAATAAAGTCTGCATTTCTTTTTATCTTTTTTTCCTTTTTCAGGGTTCTGTATATCTCTTTCAGGCTGTCATACACCTGTTCCACATTCTCAAAATCTACTGCATTTTCGTATCTGTTTATAGTAAAAACGTCGTCAGGAAATATACGGTGTATCATCTCTTTAAATGTATCAAACTGGGGAGCAGACATGTCAGAAGTGATAACAATTACCTCCTTCAAGGCTGGCAGATGGTGTTTTATTGCTATTGCCGATATCTCCCAGTTAAGTTTCACATTTTTAAAATCCTCAAAGGAGCTGATGTTTTTTGCAGAGTCAATATCATTTGCATGACTGAGAAAGAGGATTAAAACTCTTTTCTTATCTGGCTCTTTAGGCTGGACATCAATGTCTGTATTGCCTAATCTATTCATCTGGTGTTTCACATACAGAAACAGCACGGAAGCTATCACTAAACCTGCTGTAAGTAAAAACACAAAATAGTATGCAGGAAGGTATTTTTTTACAATCTCATAAATTCCATCTCCAATCCAGCTTAAAGAAACAGAAAAAGCAACAATAAACAGAAAAGTTTTCCAGTTTAAAAAACTACCAAAGATATTCTGCACTGATTTAAGCTCAGATACTCTCATAGTTTTTTCAGCTCTTTAAAAATATCTAATCCTAATTTCCAATTTAAATCTTATAGAATAATTTTAAACTGTAAAGCTAAAATAATGCTCTATTCCCTCCTTCCTCAAATACTCCTCAAATTCTCCTAAAAATTCACTACTGTTGTCTGTTTGAACCTTTTTTATATCAAATTCAAAGAATTTTTTGAGTTCCTTAATAAACTCTTTTGCTTTTCTTGAACTCTTTGTTTTGTATACTCTCGCAAATGATAATCTGCCATACTTATCTATAGCTGTGAATTGATAAGTAGATGGAAATATCTTTATTTCCTTTCCACTTCTAAGTATTTAGCTATTTTCTCTTTACTCCATGTGGGATATTTTTCCTTACTCTTATGATTATTTGCTGGTATTTATTCCTGATTGTTGGTTTTCTTTTGTTTTTTGGTGTTTTTGGTCTGTTATACAATCCTTCTATCCCTTCTCTTTTATATCTGCTATACCATTTGTAAAAAGTAGTTCTGGATATTCCAAAGTATCTACAGGTTTTTGATATGTTTTGAGTTTTGTGGTAATACTCTATCCATCTTAATCTTACTTTTACTTCTCTGGTAAGTTTTGTTGTTTTTATTTTCCTTGAGAATTTTCTTGGAAATACCGAAATTAAATATGTGCTTGTTCCAATTATTCCTTTCGGTAGGTGTCCACTTTCTTTCTGAACTCTTATACAGTCAAAGCTGGAAAAATCAGACTTAAAATATTAAAATCCTTATAAAAAGGTTGCGGTATGATTAACTTTCAGTTTTCTACGCTGAGATACAGATTTAAAGCTCTCAACAGTTTCAGACCTCCTTATTTTTTAGGTTCAGCATTCAGGGGTGTTATGGGGAGAGGACTGAAAAAGACTGTATGTATAAAGCCATTTGAGGAGTGCAGTAAATGTGAGTTTAACAGAACCTGTCCATACACGGTAATATTTGAAACTGAGCAGTTTTTAAACCAGCCTTCAAAATATGTCATGAAACCTCCTTACGAAAAAAAAGAACTGAAAGAAGGGGACGAACTACATTTAGAAATCACTCTGTTAGGAGAAACGTCAGATTACTGGGAGTTTATAACTGCATCTTTTTCAGGAGTAATAAACTTAGGAAAAGAAAGATACATAAAACTGCAAAGCGTTGAGTATCTTCATCCATTTCAGCAGGAATATTATCCCATCAAAAACAGTTTTTCCCGATTTGATGCTTATCATTTCTTTGAACTTGTTACAAGAAAAAGCTCCCTGATTGTTCAGATTTATCCAACTTCAATAAAGGTTAAAAATAGCTTCGTAAAGGCGTCACAGTTTAATAAGGATATTTTTGTAAAGTCTGTAATCTCAAGAGTATCAAAAGTAGCCCTCAGCTATGGAATTAAAGAGAAAAAGATATTTATTGACAGGGATAGATTTGATATAACCTACTCTCGGCTTCATCCTTCTCCCATGAAAAGGTGGTCTAACAGAAAAGGCAAACATATGACTATCCCTGCATTTGAAGGGTTTGCAAAGTTAGAAGGAGACCTTTCACAGATTTACCCTCTTTTATCTCTTATAGAGGTGATAAACTTAGGTAAATCTGTGAGTTTTGGTCTCGGCAGAGTGGAGATTATCTCTTAGTAAGTCTTCTGCCAGTGAACCTCCTTGTCTTTCTACCTGGGGCCTGCTTTATTTCCCGGTCAGAGAGGTTAATCACTTTTATGTCGGCTTTTGTTCTGTTTTTTATTATCCTGAGAAGATTATCCTCTGTTGTGTTCATAATGGATATGGCAGTTCCTTCTTTCCCTGCTCTTCCTGTCCTTCCTATTCTGTGGATGTAACTATCTACATCCCTTGGAAGGGAGTAGTTAATCACAAGGTCAACACCTTTGATGTCAAGACCTCTTGCTGCCACATCTGTTGCAACTAATATCTGTAGCTGGTTTCTTCTGAAACTTCTGAGAACCTTCTCCCTTTTTGCCTGTGAGTAGTCTCCATGGATTGCTTCAGCGTTAAATCCTTCCCTCTGGAGCATGTTTGCCAGCTTGTCTGCTCCCTTTTTGGTTTCTGTAAACACTATAGTTTTTGTTTCTGGATAGTTTTTCAGACTCTCTGTCAGCTTTTCAAACTGATGGTTCTCGTCAACCCTGTAGATTATCTGTTTTATTCTGTCAACTGTAACTTCTTCAGGTTTTATCCTTATCGTCTCGTAATCTTCCCTGAGGAACTCTTCAGCAAGTCTTTTTATTGCCGGAGGTATCGTTGCTGAAAACATAAGGGTCTGTTTCTGTGATGGAGTGCTTTCAAATATAAACTCAATGTCTTCAATAAATCCCATGTCTAACATTCTGTCTGCTTCGTCAAGAACAAATATCCTTACGTGGGACAGGTCAAGAACTCCCCTCTCTATAAGGTCCCTTACTCTTCCAGGAGTGCCTACAACGATGGTATCTTTTCCTTTTTTCAGAAAATCTATCTGATATCTTATAGACTTTCCGCCGTAAACAGCAAGGGCGTATAATCTCTTTTCTCTT
The DNA here is from genome assembly GCA_030949555.1 of Persephonella sp. GTDB lineage: Bacteria > Aquificota > Aquificia > Aquificales > Hydrogenothermaceae > Persephonella_A. The sequence goes on from JAUZSJ010000003.1 coordinate 7,874, forward strand.
CCTATCTCTTTTATCTCTTTTGTTACCTGTATGGCAAGCTCTCTTGTTGGAACTAAAACAACAGCCTGAATTTTTCTAAGTTTTGGGTTTACCTTTTCAACTATAGGAATACCAAACGCTGCCGTCTTTCCTGTCCCTGTCTGTGCCTGTGCTATAAGGTCTCTGCCTTCCATAACTACAGGGATAGCTTTTTCCTGAACTTCTGTTGGGTGCTGATAACCCATTTTGCCAATAGATTTTAATGTCCTTTGAGAAATTGGCAGTTCTCTAAAACTTGGTTTTGACATACTTCCTCCTGATTTTCTAAAAGAAAGAAAGATTTAACTCTTTGACCTGACTGTGATGAGAGGCTGATTGTAAATCCCTCTTTCTTTTCTATTTTTTTCCTCTCATTAGTATATAACAAATAAACGAAAAAACAAGTCTTATCTGATACTCTTTAGCAAAAACAGAAACTCCCTTTCTGCTTCTTCTAATGCTGACTGGATAGATTTCAGCTGTTTTTCATACAGGGAATGTAATATTTTTCTAAAGCATTAACTCTGACAACTGTTTTTTTCAGCTCCTCTGCTAACTTCCATACCTTTATCTCCACCTGTGCAATCTGAAGAATAAGCTCTAAAGACTGGAAAAAGACTGTCCAGCAAGGTCTGTAAACAGCCTTTCTGAAACAGGCATCACAGGAAATTTCTCTTTTCAGTTTAAATGCTACCTGAGGGATTACTATTCCCATAAAAACCTTTTCCTTTACCTCTAATTCTCCTCTGAACACTGAAAGCTGTGCTTCCCTCATAACCTTCTCTCTTCCTGATTCCATGTAAGCCTTTTTAAGGAGATTGTAGCTGTGGAGAACTGACTGATTTAACTGTTCTCTCAGCTCTTCTACCTCTGTCAAGCAGTGAAAAGATTTCTTTTATCAGGATGTCCCTTTTTTGCTGGAGGATGTCTTTTCCGTCTTTTGCTATTTCCAGTTCCTCCCTCAGGTAAAGAAGAGAGCTTTTATTTTTGGGAAGTTCCATTTTTCTCACCTGTTATAAACTGTTGTATATCTTCATCTGTCAGTCTGGTAAGCTCTGTAACAGGCAACAGTTTCAGCAGTTTCCAGCCTATCTCCATAGTTTTTTTCAGTGTCCTGTCCTCGTATCTTCCCTGTTTTACAAATTCCTTTTCAAATCTTCTGCCAAACTGGAGATACTTTTTTTCTGTTTCTGACAGCTCTCCTTCCCCTATTATTGATGCAAGCATCTCCACCTTTTTTGCCTTTGCGTATGCTGAGTATATCTGGTGTGCCCAGCGCTGATGTAGTTTTTGTTATACCTCTGTTCATCAGCCTTGAAAGGGAGGGGAAGGACGTTAATGGGAGGGTATATTCCTCTCTGGTGTAGAAGTTCTGTCTAAGATTATCTGTCCTTCTGTTATGTACCCTGTAAGGTCTGGTATAGGATGGGTAATGTCGTCGTCAGGCATCGTGAGGACAGGTATCTGAGTTATGGAGCCTTTCCTGTTTTTCAGTATTCCTGCCCTTTCGTATATGGTTGCAAGGTCAGAGTATAGATAACCAGGATAACCTTTTCTGCTTGGTATCTCTCCCCTTCTTGAAGATACTATTCTGAGGGCATCACAGTAATTTGTCATGTCGTATATTACAACAACCACGTGGTAATCCTTTTCAAATGCTAAATACTCAGCGAGGGTTAAAGCTGAACGGACTAAAATAAGACTGTTCACAGGAGGCTCATCAGACAGATTCATAAAAACAGCTGTCTGTGAAAAATTCCCCCCTGACATAATCTCGTTTATAAGAAAATCTGCCACTTCGTATCTTATACCAACAGCAGCAAAGATGGTGGCAGACCTTTCCTCTGATGCCTGTATCTGTCTAACAATCTGGGCAACTAAATCTTCTGTTGGAACGCCGGAAACAGCAAAAATCGGAAGTTTCTGTCCCCTAACTAAAGAGTTCAGACCATCAATTGTTGAAATGCCTGTATGGATAAAGTGCTGGGGATACTTTCTTTTTGATGGGTTGTAAGGTAATCCTGATACGGGAAGATATTTTTCTGAATAATTGTTCCCAACTGGTCAACTGGCTGACCAAAGGAATTCAAAATTCTCCCTAACATACTCTCGGAAACGAGGTAGTTTAAACAGCTCTCCAGTAAATACAACCCTAATTTTGTCTCATATTTATACTGAAGGCTTCACCTAACAGCTCTATAAGGGTAAGATTCTGGTCAATATATATAACCTTTCCGTTTAATGTTTTTTCTCCCGCCTTTACTATAACCTTTTCACCGTAAGAGATGCCCTCCACAGTTTTAAAAAATATGAGATTACCTGTTATTCTTTCAGCTCCTTTATACTCAATAAGCATCTCACTCTCCGTAACTGACAATCAGATTCTGATAAACCTGAGAAACTTTTTTTATCAGCTCTTTGTAATCAGTTTCCTGATATTTTGACTGGACCACCTCCCTTATAACAGGTTGCTCTTTCAGGACAGAAACAGGGATATCCTTTTCCTCCAAAGCTTTTGCCACTGCTGATAAATCGTGTTTAAAAGACGGGCAACCATTATCTGTTTTTCAGGTGGAGAGTAGGCATCCACAGGGTCAAAGGCATTCTGCTGGAGGAACACCTCTTTTATCAGATGTGCTACTTCAACAGTCAGCTTCTGCTCTTCTGGAAGTGCCTGTATTCCAAGGAGTTTAACTATTCTCTGAAGTCTGTCGTCTTCCTGAAGTACTCTGACCATCCACTGCCTTAAGCTACTCCATTCAGGATCTAAATTTTCCCACCACTGTTTTACTGTGTCTATGTAAGAACTGTAGCTCTGGATGTAATTAATGGCAGGATAAAATCTTGCACTGGCAAGTTCCCTGTCTAAAGCCCAGAAAACAGAGGTAAACCTCCTCGTATGTCTGGTGACAGGCTCTGAGAAATCTCCTCCTGGAGGAGAGACTGCTCCTATGATGGTTAAAGAGCCTGTGTCTCCTGAGGTAGTTTCTACGTATCCTGCTCTCTCGTAAACAGAGGCGATTTTTGCTGACAGGTCAGCTGGAAAACCTTCTTCAACTGGGAGCTGGTTCAGGCGGGCAGAAATCTCTCTCATAGCTTCAGCCCAGCGGGAAGTGGAGTCAGCCATAAGGGCAACGTGGTATCCCATATCCCTGTAATACTCTGCTATGGTTACTCCCAGATATATGGACGCTTCCCTTGCAGATACAGGCATGTCTGAAGTGTTGGCTATAAGAACAGTCCTCTCTATCAACTTCTTCCCTGTTCTTGGGTCTGTCAGCTGTGGAAACTCCTCCAAAACTTCTGTCATCTCGTTTCCTTTCACCGCATCCTATATATATGATGATGATGTCTGCATCACTCCATTTTGCGAGGGGGTCTGCTGGAGTATGGTTTTTCCTGTTCCAAACCCTCCCGGTATTGATGCAGTTCCTCCTTTTGCTATGGGAAACAGGAAATCCTATAACCCTCTGTCCCGTTATCATAGGGATTTTTGAGGTAGCCTCCTTTAAAAGCTCTGGGAATCCTGACAGGATGTTTTGTGTGGAGCTTATTTCTTTTCCTGAGAGCTTCACAACTGTGTCATTTACAGTGTATTCTCCTTCTGGTGCCACATACTCAGCTGTTCCTTCTGCATCAGAAATGATTCTGTGTTGAAAACTCCCTCTTCAACGATACCCAGTACTGTGCCTCTTTACCTTCTCACCTTCTTTTACTGATGGTCTGAAATGCCACAGTTTCTCAGTGCTGAGGGGAGAATGTTTTTCTCCCTTTTCAATCCTTTCTCCCAGAAGAGGCAGAGGTCTCTGTATACCATCAAATATATGCTTCCGAGCAACCACCGGGTCCCAGAACAGCTTCTAACATACCACCTGTAAAAAATGCTACAGGTCTCTTCCCTCAGCTTCAGTCCTTCTGTATCTTCGTAAACCCTGAACAACCGCCTCATTTTTGTCTATATCTATCACTTCCCTATCAGACCCTGAGTTACTCCACGTAAGACATCTCAAACAGTGATACATTCTCGTCTGTTAACTGAACTTTCACTATTGGACCAGAGATTGACTTTACGTACCCCATATTACAGTCCTGCCGTTATTCTGCCTATAAGATTCCTGATTTCTTCCTCTCTTTCTTCAACCATCCTTTCTGGAGAAAAGGTTATAATGATGTTCTCTTTCTCAAAAATTACCTCGTTTCTGCCTGTTTCCAGTCAGTCTGTATCCTTTAAAATACTTAAAAAACTCCTTTCTCAAGTTTTTACTGACCCTTCAGAAAACCTTTTTTTCAACCATCTGGAAAAGCAGTAAACAAAATCCTCAAACTTTTCTTCTAAATCCTCTTTAATACTCTTTTTCAGGTCTTCCTCTAACTCTTTCAGTCTGAGATTTAATCTTTTCTGTAGCTCCTGCTTCAAATCTAAAATCTCTTTTTTCTCTAACCGTTCCATCTCAGACTTAAATAGCTGTATCTCTTTTTTATACAGGTCCTTTCCTTTCTCTCTTTGGGCCTCTCTTTATTTTACGCCTTTTTCTCCTGGCCTCTGCTTCCTTTATCACATTTTCACAGTAAGATTTGTATCTTGAGATTACACCTTTCCTGAAGCTGTTGAAGTCCGATTCCAACAACACCAGCCACAAACTCCTTTATGCTTCTTTTGAGATGGATACCGTCAAAAGAAGGAACAAAAACAACTACAGGAACTGCTTTCTTTTTCAGTATCTGTGAAAAATTTTTCCGGAAAATTTCAAAAAACCTGTCTGTAATAATAACAATACCTGCGTCTTCCCTGTTTAAAATCTCCCTACAGATTAAAATAAACTGTTCCTCGTCTTTAACTTCCAGTACATCAATACCAGTCAGGGAAAATCCTACAGTTTCGTCTTCATTTCCTATCATGTATATCTTCATCACACCTTTCCAAGTATCAGTATAGCTTATGACAAGTCCATATATGGCAATACCTTCTGCAAGTCCTATAAATATCAGTGCCCTTCCAGAAAGCTCTTCCAGGTTTTTCTCCTATTGTCTCCCATAGCCGCAGAGCCTTCACAAGACCCACTCGTCAGTACGGGCAGCTGGAGTACTGGACAGTCCCACCGCAAGGGCAGCTGCAATGTATGCCATTCCTGAATCGGCAAGGGCTGCAGAAGGAATCAGTAGCAACAGTAAAATGTTTTTCAGTCTTTCCAACAGTTTTCCCTCCTACATCTTTTAATATAATCTCCTTTATTCCAGTTTAAAAGGTCTGTAAAGGGTTCCTCCTCCCTCGTAAAACCTTTTAAAGAACTCGTGGTATTCCAGTCTGAGGGTCTGCACACAGCTACAATTATCCCCTCTAACACAATAATAAAAATGTTTCCAGTGATTACCACCAGCCAGAAAAGGACTCCCTTTCCCCCTTCTTCATTCTGAATCAGTTTTGCCACAGTAAAAACAGCCAAAAAGAGAGCCGAGTGTGCAAGGGCAAAGGCCCCTAATCTTACAAAAGAGACTGTGTTTGTTACTGTCTCTAAAAGCTCCCTCAGGGTATCTATGATTGACGTTGTTACAGATTTTGTCTTTAGAAAGATATAAACAAAAGCAAGAAGCAGGAGCAGTCCTAAAATAATCAGGTCTAACTTTATATCTGATTCAAACACAAATATTTTTACTGTTATTCCTATCACATACCAGTAAATCAAAAATCACAGAAGCCCTCCTTCTCCTGCGATAAGGGCCTTTATCTTCTTTCTTCTAAACAGGGATATGATGTTAAGGAGAAAACTTAGACTGAGCATAATTACTCCGATTACAAGGCTCATAATCAAAATACTGTTAATATTTTTTATGGGGGAGAAAAGAAGATGGGGAATAAGGTCGTGAAACCCAAAAAAAGAGCCGTATAAAAATCCAAAAAATGCTGAAGAGAGCCCTGAAAGGATAAAAATCTCACCTGCATCACGGTATTTCTGTTTAAGGAAATATCCTACTGCAACAAGAACGAGGCCGTGTCCCACATCTCCAAACATTACACCAAACAAAACTAAAAAAGATAAAGCAAAAGGAACAGTAGGGTTTATTTCCCCATACTTAGGGTAGGAGAAGTTCTGGATTAACCTTTCAAATGGCTTAAATACTGAAGGGGTTTTCAGGAGCACAGGTGCATCTTCCCCTGCAGGGAATGTCTCCACAGATGAGTATTTTTTAAAACTCCGTAAACCTCTAATTTTTTTTCTGGCACCCATCCCCACAGGAAGTAATGACTGTTATGCTTCTCTACAGATTTTTTTGCTTTCAGAACAGTAATCTGTCTCTTTAGAAAGCTGTTTATCTGTAGTAATAATTTTCCATACTTTTCTTTCAGTTTTTCTTTTTCTTTAATGAGATGCTCTCTTTTGTTTTCAAACTCTTTCATAAACTCCTCAGAAAAATAGTAGAGAGGAATTTCCTCTACCTGATTTCTACTTAATATGCTATTTAAGAAGTGGCTCTTCTTCTGTAAAAAAAATAACAATCCAGTTAAAGTTCCTGCAAATAATACC
>JAUZSJ010000004.1 GCA_030949555.1 Persephonella sp.
GAAGCAATAGACAAAACTGACAAAAATGCTGCTGAGGCTCTGAACAAGTCTGTGGAAAATCTGATTGAGACTACAACTGCCCTATCAACGATGCTCAATGCATTTACAGACTCAATGGTAGAGCGGGCTAACCCTCAACAGTCTCAGAACTTGGGAGAACTTGTTGATGAGGTTAACAGGTCAAACATAAAAGAGATACTGCCACACCTGAAAACCCTTTCAGCCGGAAACAACATGGAAGCTCTTATGGATACAGTCAACGCTCTTGCAGTAATGAGAAATGCATTTTCAGACTCAATGGTTGAGAGGATGGTCTCCCTGATAACAGACATAACGGTAAATCTTGCAAAATTCAGGGTTGAAGAGATAGGAACTGCAGCTCTATCCAGCATAGAAAAAGCATCAAAAGAGATTGAAGAGCAGCCTGAAAAGCCGGGAATAGGAGGACTTTTAAAAGCTATAAGAGACCCAGAGATACAGAAAGGACTCATATTTGCACTTTACCTTATCAGGGAACTTTCCCAGACACTTCCCAAAAAATAAAAATTCCACTAAGGGCACCTCCTGCCCTTTCTTTCCTCAAAAAATCATAAATGTTAAAATAGTTTATGACGAAAAATATATCTGGGGAAAAAAATGATAGATAGAGAAACAGTTCTGAAGGTTGCCCAGCTTTCAAAATTGAAACTAAAAGAAGATGAGGTTGAGCTATTCTCCAGGCAGCTGTCAGAAATCCTCAGTTTTATAGAAAAACTTGAAGAATTAGATACAGAAAGTATATTACCTTTTTATGAACTGATAAAACAGGAAACGCCTATGAGGGACGACGAACCAGAAGAAGGGCTAACAAACGAGGAAGCCCTCTCAAATGCTCCCCAGTCTGAGAAGGGATTTTTTGTAGTCCCGAGGGTTGTTTCCACCTAAGTAAAGGAGGATTTTTTTAGATGGGTGAAGTTTTAGACGAAAAAGAGTTAGAGGCAAAAAAGAAAGCATTAGAGAGTGCTCTTACTCAGATAGAAAAGAAGTTTGGGAAAGGGTCAGTTATGACCCTCAGTTCTGAGGCAGTAAAATCTGTTGAGGCTATACCTTCAGGTTCCCTCACTTTAGACATTGCTACAGGTATCGGTGGGATACCAAGGGGAAGGGTGACAGAGATTTATGGCCCAGAGTCCTCAGGAAAAACAACACTCACACTCCACCTTATTGCAGAAGCACAGAAGAAGGGAGGAAAAGCTGTATTTATAGATGCTGAACACGCATTTGACCCTAAATATGCAAAAGCAATTGGAGTAAACATAGATGACCTGATAGTTTCACAGCCAGATTACGGAGAACAGGCGTTAGAAATAGCAGAAACATTGATAAGAAGTGGAGCTGTAGATGTTGTTATTATAGACTCTGTTGCAGCCCTTGTTCCAAAAGCAGAGCTTGAAGGGGACATAGAGGACTTCTAACGTTGGACTGCATGCAAGACTGATGTCAAAAGCAATGAGGGTTCTAAAAGGAGCAGTAAATAAATCAAATACTGCCCTCGTTCTGATAAACCAGATTAGAGAAAAAGTGGGAGTTATGTTTGGAAATCCAGAGACAACAACAGGTGGAAGGGCAATAAAGTTTTTTGCTGACATGAGGTTAGAGGTTAGAAAAAAAGATATAAAAGACTCTGGAGAAAAAGTAGGAAGCAGAGTTAAGGTAAAGGTAGTCAAAAATAAACTTGCTCCTCCATTTAAAGAAGCAGAATTTGATGTTATTTATGGAGAAGGCATCTCAAAAGAAGGTGAGATTTTAGACCTTGGAGAAGAACTTGGAATAATCAAAAAAAGCGGAGCATGGTATTCATATGGAGATATGAAGATTGGACAGGGAAGGGAAAAAGCAAGGGAGTTTTTAAAACAGAACCCTGAGATAAGAGAAGAGATAGAACAGAAAATTAGGGAGGGTATATCAGGTGGAGCTCAATGAGATATTAACAAAAGCTGTTGAGGAAAATGCTACAGATATTCATTTAAAGATAGGAAGATTCCCAGTATTTAGAATAAACAGAAAACTGACAGATAGAGAAGAGTTTGGGAAGATAAAAGAGCATGACATTGTAAACTTTATAAACGCAGTTATAAAAAGTGAAAGCAAAAAAGCAGAGCTGATAAAGAAGGGAGAGATAGATATATCTTACTCTATACCAGGAGTCAGCAGATTCAGGGTTAACATTTACCGGCAGAGGGGAACCTATGCATTCGCCTTCAGGGTTCTAAAGACAAAAATTCCATCCTTTGACGAACTGAATCTTCCAAGAAAGCTTGCAGATATTGCCCTTGAAAAAGAGGTCTCGTTCTCGTCACAGGTCCCACTGGAACAGGTAAATCCACAACCCTTGCAGCAATGATAGATTACAGAAACCAGAACATGGAAGATGTTATCATTACCATTGAGGATCCTATTGAGTATGTTTTCCATGACAAAAAATGTTATATTGCCCAGAGGGAGGTAGGTCTGGACTCTACAACATTTGCCACAGCACTCAGAGCAGCACTGAGGGAAGACCCTGACGTCATAATGGTAGGGGAAATGAGAGATGTTGAAACCATTGAAACAGCACTGAGAGCTGCGGAAACCGGACATCTTGTTTTTTCAACACTCCATACGCAGGATGCAAAAGATACACTGAACAGAATTATAGATATGTTTCCTTTAGAAGCACAAAACCACATCAGAATAATGCTTGCCTCAACCCTGAAGGCTGTTATATCCCAGAGACTTATACCCAGAAAAGACAGAGAAGGTGTTGTGCCAGCTGTTGAGATACTGATAAATACCGGTGCTATATTTGATGCTATCATTGACCCAGGCAAGTTTGAGACAATAACAGAGCTGATGGAAAAAGGTAGAACTGAGTACGGCATGCAGACATTTGACATGGCAATTTTAGACCTATACAACAAGGGATGGATTTCCTACGAGAACGCCCCTTGCATACGCAACAAACCCATCAGACCTTGACCTTAAAATAAAAGGTGTTTCCTCTGGAGAGTATGACGCAGGTATGTATGGATTAGATGGAAACTACTGATAGATGGAAAAGGCAAAATCTTACGCATTGAAACTTCTTTCAAAAAGAGATTACTTTGAAAAAGAAATAAGAGGAAAACTATCCCAGAAAGGTTTCCTGAAGAAGAAATAGAAGAAGCTATCTCCTATCTGAAACAGGAAAATCTGATTGATGACAGAAAACTTTTGGAAAGGTTTAAAGAAAAAGCTATACAGAAAGGAAAAAGCTCTGCTTATCTAAGAAAAAGACTATTTTCTAAAGGTGTGTATGATGAACTTTCTCACGAAGAAGAACTAAAATCAGCTATAAATCTGTTAGAAAATAAGTACAGAGGGGAAAAAGAGTTTTACAATATAGTAAAATTTTTAAAAAATAGAGGTTTTTCTTATTCTGTGATTCAGGAGGCAGTAAATAAATTTTTGAACGGAGAAAAATGAAAGTAGTCAGAGAAACAGACCTGCCCTTAAAGGAAGAGACTGTGTGCACTATAGGAAATTTTGACGGATTTCACAGAGGACATGCATTTATACTGAACAGATTGAAAGATATATCAAAAAAAGAGAGAAAAAAATCGCTCGTCATAACATTTGAACCCCATCCTAAAAAGTTGCTCAATCCAGAAATTGCTCCCTGTAGAATAACAAATCTGGAAACAAAACTGGACCTGCTTAAAGAGCAGGAAATAGACTATGTGTATGTTATACATTTTAACAGGGAGTTTGCCCGGAAAAGCCCTGAAGAATTTATACAGTTTCTGTGCCAGCAACTAAAATGCAGAAAACTGATTGTGGGACATGACTGGAAATTTGGTTACAGAGGCAAAGGAGATATTGAAACAGCAAAGGTTCTGGGAAAAGAGTCTGGTATGGAGATTGTTGTAATCCCTCCAGTAAAAGAAAACAATGAGAGAATAAGCAGTACAAAGATAAGAAGGCTTCTGAAAGAGGGGAAAGTAGAACAGGTAGAGTATTTACTTGGCAGAACCTACTGTATAAAAGGAACTGTTCAGAAGGGAAATCAGATTGGTAAAAAGATAGGATATCCAACAATTAACATAAAACCCTCAGAGGACCTATGTCTGAAAAAAGGAGTCTATTCAGGTTTTGTGTCTGTAGATGGGAAGATATACCCTGCCGTTATAAATTACGGTACAAGACCTACAGTTGATGGTAAACACCTTTTCATAGAAGCACACATTATTGGAGAGGAGATAGATTTACAGAATGGACAGGTTAAGATATTTTTCAAAAAATTTCTCAGAGAAGAAAAAAGTTCAACAGCCTGAATCAACTGAAATCCCAGATAGAAACAGACATTGAAAAAACCCTTCAGACATTAGAGGTTTGATGATGAAAAAACACATATATCTGGCACTTTTAATATTGTTTTTCAATGCATTTTCTCAGGAAGTAAAGGTACCAGAAATCACCTTTCCTATTGAGATAATTGCTGAGAAAAAAGAGACAAAACCTGTTCTCTCACCTCCTGAAACTATAAAACTGAAGGAAAAACTTAAGATAAAGCTGTTTGTTGAAGAGGTCAAACCTATTCCCCCTTATGGAGTTAAACCTCCTGTAATAAGCCTGAATAAACCTTCTACATTTTTAGGTCTGCCAGAAGAAAATGCTCTGATGTCAGACGCAGTAGAAGATTTTCAGATGGGAAGACTGTTTTCCGCAAAGGAGAAATTAGAAAAGCTTGTAAAAAAATATCCAGAGGTAATATTACATGGGATGCATACTATCTGCTGGGTCTTGTTTACTACAACCTCAAGGAGTATAGAAAAGCCTTAAAATCTTTCTCAAAAGGATGTTTTACAGAAGGAATATCAAAATCAAAAGATTACTCATGTATATCTGCTGCCATTCTCAGTATGCGATTCTACAATGTAGAGGAGGCTGAGCAGTTCCTCAAGAATGTAGACCTCACAGATGACAACTCACTTTTCTGGCACAGTGTTTTATTCCTTCAGATGGAAAGGCCTGAAGAAGCAGACAGTTTGATAAAAGAGATAGACTGTAAAAATTTAGATATAAACTTTGTTGAATACTGCAGATATATCAAAGGATACATTCTTTTTGCAACAGGTAAATTTGAAAAAGCACTGGAGACATTAAAAAGTATAGACAACCCTGCCTAATACAGGCATCTTTTACTTCTTAAGGGATTTTCCTATCTGAAGATGAATAAACTCCCTGAAGCATCAGCGTATTTTAAAAAATTCCTTGAGGGATACGGCTCTGTTGAGAAGATATCAGACTATGCTATATATGGGCTCGGTATCATAGACATAAAATCAGGAAAACTGAGAGAGGCTGTTGAAAGGGCTGGAATTCTGGAAGTGAGAAATCCTGAACTTGCCCAGAATCTGTACATAAAAGTGGCAGAAGATTTTGCAGACAGAAAAGATTTTGTAAACGCATTTGTAATCCTGCAAAAGTCTGCAAAAACAGGAAACAGATATATTGAGCACCTCAGGAAGAAGATTGCAATTACTGCATACAACACAGGAAACTATCAGTACGCATTTTTGATGTTTAAGGATATAAATCAGCCTCAATTTCTACTTTATGCAGGATATTCTCTGCTAAAACTCAACAGACCTGTTGAGGCAAAGAAGTACTTTGAAAATGCATACATTACTGCAGATGAAGCAGAAACAAAAGAAAAAGCCCTTAAACATCTTGCTGATTTATACTTTCAGCTCCGACAGTTCAGGGATTATCTGAACACTGTTAAAAGGCTGAAAAAATATGACCCGGAACATGCATCAAACCTGTTAGGCTGGTATTTCTTTACAAAAAAAGAGTATAAAAAGGCATACCTTTCTTTTAAGGACCCTTACATGAAAGCAGTATCAGCATTTAATGGAAACATGTTAAAAGAAACATACTATCTTATAAAAGATAAAAAAGACAGAAAATTCAAATTCCTGCTGGCATATCTTTATCTAAAGAAAGAACAGTTGGACAGGGCAAGGAAGATACTGAAAGAACTCTCAAAAGGAGACGACAAAATAGCACAGGAATCAGGATATCTTTATGCTTACTCATACTTCTCACAGCAGGAATACGAAAAAGCAGCAGAGTCTTTCAGACAGTATGCACAGAAATATCCAGATACAAAATTAGGAAGACAGGCAGTTTTGAGAATGGCTGACAGCTATTACAATTCTGGCAACACGGAAAAGGCCAGAGCAATTTACAGACAGTTCATACAGAGATACTCCAACTCCCCAGAAGCCATAGATGCAGCTTATCAGCTCACTATATTGGAGATGAAGAGCTCAGAAGGGGATGTGGCAAAACAGATAAACAGCTTTTTACAGAAATATCCCAACTACCCATTTGTAAATCTTCTAAAACTGCAACTGGCAGACTACTATCTGGAAAAAAAGGAGTACCAGAAAGCTGAAGATATATATAGAAAAATAGCAAACAGTGATATTAAAGAGTCAGATTATGCTCTTTACAAATTAGGCTATCTTTACTACACAAAAGGAGATACAGATAGGGCCATATCAACTCTGAAAGACTATCTAAAAAAATTCCCCAGAGGAAAATACACCATAAACAGCAAAACATTACTTTGCAAAAATATATCAGGAAAGAGGAGATTACGACAGTGCTATAAAAAACTACTGAAACAGCTCCCTGACAGTGACGAGAAAACAGATTTAAACTGGCCGTCCTATACTACAAAAGAAGAAAGACCTGCTGAGGGCAAAAGAGTATTTTGAAGATATATACACAAGATTTCCAAAGTATAGAAACGACATTGCGTACTACCTTGGAAAGATAGAGATAGAAATGGAACATACAGATATGGCTAAGAAGTTTTTACAGGAAGCCATTGGGGGAACAGATTATTTTCATACAGCTGAAAGCTACTTCCTGTTAGGTGTTATATCAGAGAAGGAAGGAAACAGAGAAGATGCATTGAACAACTACATAAATGTAATCTATCTGTATCCGGAGGCAGAGGAGTTTGTTATCAAGGCAAGACTGAAAGCTGCCGAAATAATGAAAGAAGAAGGTCAGAAAAAAGAGGCAGCGTGTATGCTTAAACCTTTAAAAGATAAAACTCTGACAGAAAAACTGGCAGAAAAACTCAGTCAGATTTTAAAAGGATTACCAGAATGCAGGTAATAAGGAGGAGATTATGGAATACATAATCCAGATTTTCCAGAAAGGGGGCCCAATCATGTATCCCCTTCTTTTTTTAGGAGTTCTGTCTGTAGCATTTATCATAGAAAGACTTTACTCCCTTTCATTTAGAAAAACATTCCCCAAAAAAAAGATAGAGGAGATATCATTCTATATACAGGAAAACAGGATGGCAGAAGCTATCACAATAGCAAAAAATGCAGGTTCTGTAGCAACCAATCTTATAGCAGGAGTTTTAGAAGCATACATAAAGGGAAGGGGAAAACTGAAGAGCAGTTGAAGGTCGCAGCAGAAGAGATAGCAAGAACAGAAATACCAAAGTTAGAAGGATACGTTAATGCAATAGGGGCAATAGCAGCCATTGCTCCCCTGCTGGGATTTCTTGGAACAGTTACAGGTATGATTCAGGTATTTGAAGCACTGTCTCTTGAAGGACTGAGCAATCCAGAAGTGCTGTCATCTGGCATATCTCAGGCATTAATAACAACTGCTTTTGGTCTTTCCTATTGCTATACCATCCCTTGCAACCTACTGGTATTTCAAGTCTAAACTGTCATTTATCGTCTCACAGCTTGAAAATTTAGCAATTGAACTTGTTTATCAGCTATTAGAAGAAAAGAAAGAAGGTCAGCAGTAATGAACTTTAAGAAATACCTCCGGTCTGAAGATAGAGGCTTTATTGTAGATATGACAGCCCTTGTTGATATAGCATTCATCATTATACTGTTCCTTGGAATAGTGAGCACACTTGCTCCCATATCATCCATAAATGTGGAACTGCCGAAGGCAAAAGCAGAAAAGACAACAGTAGAGCCTGTAAAGATATTTGTTGATAAGGACGGGAATTACTACGTAGGGAAGAAAAAAGCAACAGAAAAAGAGATAGGAGAGTTTATAAAATCAAAAAGGGTAAAATCACTCGTTATTGTGGCAGACAGAAGGGTTATGTACGGCAGAGTTGTAAGACTTATGGATATAGCAAAACAAAACGGCGTTGAAGAGATAAATATAGCAACAAGGAGAGGTGATTAGCAGTGACCGTAAAAGAGGAAATGGTCATTGCAGGTAAGATACACGGAACCCACGGTGTGAGGGGAGACCTGAAAATAGAAGTTTTTCCTCCGAACTTCAAACTTCCCCCTGTAATTTACATAAAGGACAGAAAAGGCGACTTTATGCCCCTTGAAGTTGAGGCATACTCAAAGAAAAAAGGTTTGATAAGATTTAAAGGCTACGAAGACTTAGATAAAGCAAAAAAGATAAAACACAGATACTTTTATGTGGAGGTATCAAAACTACCTCTGTTAGATAGGGACACATTTTATGAATATCAGATTTTGGATGCAGAAGTTATTTACAATAACAGAGTAATAGGAAAGGTCGTTAAGATAGACGATAGACTCTCAACCGCATATCTGATAATAAAGTGCACAGACGAAAAAACGAGACATCTGCCTTTTATAAAAGAGTTTGTTAGGGAGGTTGACGTCAAAAACAAAAAGGTTTACATACAGCCTCCAGAGGGATGGTTTTCTCTCTAAAATGTTGAAAAATTTAAAAAATGGATAAATTATCACCGTAAATAAATGAAAAGGAGGTACTGAAAATTTTAAAATTAGAGATTCAGATACCACAGGAAGCATTCTGGAGCGTAGTAGGAACCAGAGATGAAAACATAAAGTATTTTGAGGAGGTTTTTGGAATAGATATATTTGCAAGAGGAACCAGTCTGATAGCAGAAGGAGAAGAGGAGTCTTTAGACCGTTTTGAAGAATTTATGCACAAGGTTGCATCATACTTTGAAGGAGGGCATCATTTATCCCCACAGGATGTCAGGAATTTAGCTGTTGGATACAAAAATGAGATAGAGAAATCTGAAGAAAAAATCGGTGGAAATTATGAAACAATTCTGTTCACCCACAGAAAAAAACCTATAATGGCAAAAACCCCTTCACAGAAAATCTATGTAGAAACAATAAAGAAAAACGACATAACCTTCGGAGTAGGTCCAGCAGGAACAGGAAAAACCTATCTTGCAATGGCAATGGCTGTATCTTACCTGAAACAGCAGAAGGTAAACAGAATAATACTGACAAGACCTGCAGTAGAAGCAGGGGAAAAGTTAGGATTTCTGCCGGGAACTCTTACAGAAAAGGTTGACCCTTATCTGAGACCTCTGTACGATGCCCTTTATGAGATGGTTGACCCGGACAAAATAAAAGATATGTTTGAAAAAAACATTATAGAGATAGCCCCCCTTGCGTTCATGAGAGGAAGAACACTGAATGATGCCTTTATAATCCTTGACGAAGCTCAGAACACAACAAAAGAACAGATGAAGATGTTTCTCACAAGAATAGGATTTGGTTCAAAGGCTGTAATAACAGGAGACATAACACAGATTGACCTGCCTAAAGTTTCCCAGTCTGGACTGATAGAAGCTCTGAAGGTTTTAGACGGTGTTAAAGGTATTGGAATATGTAGATTTTCAGAAAAGGATGTTGTAAGACACCCTGTAGTTCAGAGAATTATAACAGCATACGACAGATACGAGAGGGAAAATGAACAGAATTCTGATAAGTAAGGATGTTTACGACAGAGATATAACAAAAAAGTTTATAAAAGATGTGGCTCGCCAGATACTTAAAGAACTTGGATTAGACCAGGTTGAACTGAGTATAACCCTGACAGATAATGACACAATAAAAACAGTTAAACAGACAGTGGAGAGGCAAGGACAGACCTACTGACGTTCTATCCTTTCCTATTGACGAAAAACCCCCTAAATACAGATACAGAGTTTTAGGGGATGTGGTAGTGTCCCTGCCTTTTGCCAGAAAGCAGGCAGAAGAGACAGGCATTCCATACAGAGATGAAGTTGCCAGACTTCTTATCCACGGAATTTTGCATCTTTTAGGCTACGACCACGAGGTGTGTCCTGCAGAGGCTAAAAAGATGTTTACCACTGCAGGACAGAGTTTTTGAGAAAATCATTTCCAGCCGTATTCAACAGGAAGTTTCTTAGACTTCCACTCTAATATGCCTCCTTTAAGGTTGTAAACCTTTTTTATACCCATCTGCTCTAACATTCTGCTGGCACTGACGCTTCTGTTTCCACTTCTACAGTAAACTAAAACTGTTTTTATCTCTCAGTCCCGGCAGATATAGTGTGTACCTGAAAAGCTGGACAGGAGATAAGATTTGCCCCTTTATGTGGCCATCTTTTTCATACTCCTGAGGCGTTCTCACGTCCAGAATAATAACGTTATTTTTATTCATCAGTTTTTTAAACTCTTCAGCAGAAACATCTGTGAATGCCATTCCTCTGCAGGAAAAAAACAGTAAAATAACTGCAAATAAAAGCCTTTTCATCTCTCCTCCTAAGACAGAATTTTTATCATTTTTTCGTCGTTTAACTCCCTTGCCACATCTAAAGGTGTTTTCCCAAAACTGTTTTCCACATCAACAGATGCACCTTTTTTTATCAGTTCATAGGCAATATCTGCAGAGCTTGCTATCACAGCCATATGAAGTGGGGTATTTCCTTCATTACTCTGGGCATTAGGGTCTGCACCCCTTTCTAACAGCAGCTGAACTATATCTAAATATCCCCTATCAACAGCAATATGAAGAGGCGTTTCACCAAATGCCCCCTTTCCGTTAGGGTCTGCCCCTTTCTCTAAAAGGTATTTGACAAGTTCTGCATCCCCTTCTTTAACTGCAACGTGTAAAGGAGCTCCTTCATACTCATAAGACCTGTTAATGTTTACCTGTAATAAGTCTACAAGTCTGTATATTTCATTATAATCTCCCTCCATAATTGCAGTGATAAGCTTCTTCAGCAGTCTTACATTTTTCACAACAGCCCTCCATTAATATATACATATATTTTAATCTATATAACTCTTCCTGTTATAACAGTCTTTTTTGCACCGTTTTTGTTTATCACCTGTGCAACTGTATAAATCTCAACCTCTTCATGAGACTCCTTTTCTACAGCCCTGATTGAGCTAACCTTTCCTACTCTGACCACAACAGGCCTGTCTGCAGGGATGTATCCCTGTTCTTCAAACTTTTCCATCAGAATCTGTGTTGCCGTTTCCTCATCGTAATCAGTAATATCCCCATCTATCTCTACTGTTATCTGTTTCACCTGCTCCATACTTATTCTCCTAACATCTGTTTTATGTATCTTTCAATAATGGCTATACTCTGGGAAATTCTTTTCTGAATTGTGTCTTTTTCTCTAACTTTTCTGGCGGGTATACCTCCTCTTCAGTTGATTCAGGTCTTGCTATTATATGGGTTATAAGTCCTGTTTTGTCAACGAAAACTATCAGGGGAACGTCTACTTTCTGTATCTGATAGTTTATTATCGCATCAGAGTAACCTAAATAAACAGGAAGTTTCAGTGGAAGCATCTTTTTTAGCTCCTTCACCTCTGCAGGGTCTGACCTGCTGAGGAGAACAGCCATAAAAACCACTTTGTCTCTGTATTTTTCGTAAAGACTGTTCATGTGTGGCATAAACTTAAAAGTTCCCGGCTGGTCTCCTAAAGCAAAAAACACAATAACAGCCGGTCTGTGGTCTATAATCTGAGAGGCTTTCACCTCCTTTCCTTTTTCATCAATTGATGTGAAATCTAAAAATTCCTTTCCAACTACAGAGCTATCAAAGGCAAAAGTCTGAGAAAAAATCAGAAACAGTGCTGTGAGTAGTTTTTTCATCCTGTAATCTCCTTTCCTTTATTTTCCTCCCTTTCCTTACCAATCTCTGTAAGCTTTACTGTTGTTATACTGTTTACAGGTCTTTCTGAACTAAACTTTATATGTATGTAGTTTCCTGTAAGCCCTAACTTCTTACCTTCTTTCTCCCCTACTATCAGAACTTCTAATTCTTTACCTAAGTATTTTCTTCTGAAATTAATGCTCTTTTCCTGAGATATATCCCTCATTATGTGGGTTCTTCTTTTTTTCTCCTGAGGATGAACAGAGTCTCCAAACTTTGTTGCAGATGTTCCTTCTCTTTCAGAATATGTAAACACATGAATATATGCAAAAGGCATACTTTCGACAAATCTCCTGCTGTTTTCAAAAGCCTTATCATCTTCTGTTGGAAATCCTGTTATTATGTCTGTTCCGATAGCTGTTTCAGGCCTTCTTTTTATTATCTGTTTGATGACTTTTTCATACTGGGATGCTGTGTAGTTTCTTTTCATATCCCTCAGAACTCTGTCGTCTCCAGACTGGAGTGACAGATGAAAATGGGGGGCTATCTTCTCCTCTGAAGTAATCAGTCCAAGAAGTCTGTCGTCTATCTCATTTATCCCCATTGAAGAAAGCCTTATCCTGTATAGACCTTTTATCTTTATCAGCTCTTTCAGCAGGTGGTAGAGGTACCCTTCCCTGTGGTCATAACCAAACTGGGAGAGCTGTGTTCCTGTCAGAACAATCTCCTTAAAACCCCTATCTACTAATACTCTTACCTGCTGAACAATCTGACCTATGGGAGCACTCCTTACCTTTCCCCGTGCAAAGGGAATGATACAGAAGGAGCAGAAGCTGTTGCATCCTTCCTGAACTTTCAGGATAGGTCGTGCCCCTTCATAAAATGTGCTGATAAAGAATGTGTCAAAATTGGATTTTCTGAATATATTGTCTAAAAAAACCTTTTCTTTTTTTTTCTCATTTATATACTGTTCAACAATTTCTAAAACTGCCGTTTTGTGGGAGTTTCCAATGACAAGGTCTACCTCTTCCATCTGGGAAAGTTGTTCAGGGGAAACCTGAGCATAACACCCTGTTGCCACAACAACAGCTTCAGGATTTCTCCTTTTTGCCTGTCTCAATGTTTTTCTGGATGTTCTGTCTGCATCATTTGTAACTGTACATGTGTTCACGATGTATATGTCGGCAACATCAGAAAAATCAGACAGAGTATACCCTCTGTTTTCAAACTGCTCCTCCATAGCAGAGGTCTCAAAATGGTTCATCCTGCAACCTAAAGTTGAAAAGGCAACCTTTAACTTTCTCATGTTGTATAATTTTATACAGATTTTATGAAATTCCAATGAAATTAATCAGAAAAAAAGCCCCTATCTGGGGCTACAGCATGAGGGTAGGAGGTTTAGAAGATGAAGCCAAGACCAAGCTCAAAGACGTCAGACTCGTTAAACTGTCCGTTATCTCTGAACTGATAATCTGCTTTAAGAACCACATTAGGATGTGGTTTAAAATTCAGTCCAACTGTCCATATGGTTTTGTCGTATTGTTTATTTTCTGTAAACCCTGCGGGAACTTTTTCCTGAGTGTTATACCTCTCATATCTCACAAATACAGGAAGGGAAAACTGGGTATCTTTTGAAAAGTGGGGGAGTATGTCATAGGCAACATTCAGATAATAACCGTAAACCTCTTTCCCTACTGTTTTTCCTACAGCTGTAGATATTTTGTCAGCATCAGAAAGGTATCCTTTGACGTAAAGGACAGAAACATCAACATTTTTGTAAGAATATTTCAGATGTCCGTCTATAAGTGTAACTCTCCCATCAAATCCATCTCCCTGCCCTGAATTCCCTGTATATCCTGAAACTCCAAACAACAGTCCATTAATTCCTGTGTAATCAATCCTTCCTACAACAGCAAAATCCTCTGCCAGTGCTTTTCCACCAGCCTGTCTTCCTCCTTTTACCCATTTACTGTCAGAAAATCCCTGATAGTAAAATCCGTTCACTATACCAAACTGGTAGTTCCAGTTTTCCATATTACTGAATATCAGGATTCCATTCTCATTCCATGTTGTTGGTATTATATGTGTCTCAACCTCAGGTCTGTTAACAGAGTTAAAAAATACAGGTTCGTGGAGAAGATTTGTCAGCCCAACAGGAATAAGATAACTTCCAAGTCTCACATTGAAGTAATCGTTAAACAGGAAATCCATATAAGCAAACTCTATTTTTACCTTTCCACCTCTTGAAGTATCAGCTCCGTGCTCAAACTCCACTTCCGCATTAAGGATAATCCAGTCGTTAAATTTGTATCCTATGTATGGAATAAACCTGTATATGTCTGTCTGGTCTTTTTTTGTGGATTTTTCAAAGTTCTGGTATATTATCTCTCCGTATCCACCTATAGACAGGCCTGCTGGTGTGAAGTAAACTTTAGATGCAGCATAACCCATACCTGAAAACTGCTGCTGCCTGAGCTCTGGTATTTCAACCTGTTGTTTCAGATCTGCCAGTTCTTCTATTAGCTGCTGGTTCTGTTCCTCAAGATGCTTCAATCTGTCCTCTATCTCCTGCAGTGTTGCAGAAAAAGAACTGAAAAATACACCTGTTAAAAGGGTAGAACACATAAACCTTTTCATCATTCCCTCCTGATATTGAGATTTTGTTTCATTTAATATAGATTATTAGGAACATTGATGTTTATGATTTTCAGGACAAAACATCATAAAAAAATATATGAAATTTTTTAATTTAATGTACAGGAGGCTAAAGATGAGGACTGTATTTCTGTTTCTGGTATGGGCAGGTTTTTCCTACGGTGGATTACTTATAAAACCGGAAGAAGCTATAAAAGAGCTGTTTCCACAGCACAGTTACACAAAAAAAAGTTTCCTCCTTGGAAAAAAGGAAAAGGCACTGATAGAAAAACAGTTTAAAACAAAGATAAGAAGCTCTCTGTTTACTGTTTATATTATAAAAAAAGACAGCAGTATAACAGCCTACTCCCTGCTCCACTCCCACAGAGTAAGGACAAAAAAAGAGACTGTTCTTATAACAATGAATAAAGAATGTCAGGTATTGGATTTGGAGATTATAGCTTTTTACGAACCTCCAGAGTATATCCCCCCTGAAAAGTGGCTAAATCTGTTTAAAAATGCATCTCCTGAAAAGCTTCCTTTTGTAAAAAGAAACATTCCCAATATTACAGGTGCCACATTATCCTCCCGTGTTATCACAGACTCTGTTCGCCAGGCAGTTGGTATATGTAAATATCACCTGAGGGAAAAGATGAGATGAGATACGTTATTCAGCATAAAAAGCATTATACATAACTGTTTTAGTGATTTTTCTGTCTGTTTTTATACAGCTGTTTTTAACCTTTTTTACTGTTTATAAATATTTATCTCAGGAACTGCTTCCAGAAAGTATAAAAACCTCTGTAGTAGGAAACCCTGAAGAGTTTTTAGAGGGGATGTCCCTTTTACAGATTGTTGAAAAGGTACATATGGAGCTGTTTTTACTGTCTTTTGTTTTCCTAACGCTTTTTTCTGTAAATCTACGGCTACACATAACAGACAGATGGAAAATACTTCTTTCCTGCATCTCATTTTTCGTGCTTTTGATTTATTTTTTCTCCCTCCTCGGAATGCCTCTTTTTCCAGACATACTTTCCTATACGTACTTTTTATCCTTTGTTTTCCTGACTGGTATACTTTTTGCTGTTAACATGCTGAACATTGTATTCTTTTTTACAGGAAAGGTAAAATGAAGCCTGCATTCATTCTTATTCTATTTTTTCTTATACTGTTTACTGCTGAACTGGGAACAGCTGTTTATCTTTATGCTGTAAAATACGGCTTTTCAGAAGAGAGTATCGTAAGATACATACACGGAAGCAGTGAAGAATTTTTGCAGAAAAAAAGTTTTTACGGACTTTTAGAGCTAAACCTTCCTCACTTTACTGCTGTTTTTTTAACCTTATTTTTTATAATGCACATTTTTTATTTCTTCCCTCTGAAAAAGTTTTATTTTTTCCTGTCTGCCGTGGTTTTTGTTTCAGCCTTTTTTAACTTCTCTTCACCATTTTTAGTCCTGTTTTATAAAGAGCTGTCATATCTGAAGCTCCTGTCGTTTTTTATCTTTATATCTTCTGTCGTATTCTCTATCTGTCTTTTAATATTTCTCACACTCTACAAGTTTTCTAAAAAATGTTAGATTTCTGATATACCTGCTGTTGTGCTCTCCCTTCAGATAACATCCACTTTCTTTAATAATAATAAACCCAATCCTTTTTCCGTTTAAAAACTCAACAGCCTTCTCTTCAGGCATAACAGAAACAGCTGTAGCATATCCGTCAAGATAAACATTTTCTGTATCTGAAAAAAGGGTAACGGACACAAAACTGTTTACAGAACTCTCTGATTTTGGATTTATAATATGGCTCTTTCCCTTGTAAAAACGCTCATACCTTCCACTTGTTGTTATTCCTGTTTCCTGCAAAACAGTCTCAAAGTAGGCTATATTCCCCTCAGAAAAAGGGTTTTTAATAAATACACGGCATCTTCCTATGCATCTGATTTCTCCTGAAGCATTTATAACAGCTTTTTTTACCCTGCCCCTTAAAACAGACACTGCCTTGTCCACTGCAAACCCTTTACCTACAGCTCCAAAGTCAAGGGAAATCCCATTCTTCAGCTCTATCTTTTCATTATGGACAATCACATTCTCCATCCCATAAGTTCTGTAGTGAGGAAGCCTGCAGGGCTGAAACCCTGTCCCAAATTTAGCAGTAATATTTCCTATGCTCACATCCATAAATCCATCTGTCTGCCTGTAAATCTCAACAGACTTTTCCAACAATTCTCTGAAGAAACTATCCACAACAAGCTGCTTTTTCCTGTTTAACTTACACAGAACACTGTCTGAACGGTAAAGGGAAAAGTAACGGTCTACCTTTTTAAATATACCGAAAACATCTGGAAATACATCTTTATTATCTGCCGTGACTGATACAGGAATTCCCATAACATACTTCACTCTTTCTAAAGGATAAGAAAGATTTACAGACACAAAAAATATTATAAAAATCAATAGCATACTTTCCCCTTGACAGATGGATTTTATTGCCTTTATAATTTTATCAAAATTGAGACTAATTCTCAATCACAAGGAGGAGTGTTATGAGTATACCAGAAATAGAGCAAAAATTAGACTGTATAACCGAACATTTTTGCTGTCTGCTATCAAAAACAAATGACTGTAAGATGAGAGAAGAGCTGTTTAAAACATACTACGAGACGATTCTTTTTATACAGGATATGCACTTCCATCATGTATGCAGGGAATGTAAAAGCAGGAAAAGAACAGCATACATATTTATGGAAGAGTGAGATGGAATACATTGTGTATGGAATAATTGCATTTTCTATATACTACCTGATAAGAAGGTCCAGAAAGAAAAAGTGTAGCAGATGTGCTTTTGTATTCCTGTTAGCCTTTATGTCTGCTTATGCTCAGGACACAGAAAAGCCGTTTATTGTAGAGCATGAGAAACACCTCCACAAAGTTGATTTTGTTAATGCAACAGTGTTCCAGCAGATAAGAGATTACTCTGCTATTTACAACACCTCCCATGTATTCTTCAGTATCAACCCTTCAGACACAGACCATCTGTTTTTTA
>JAUZSJ010000005.1 GCA_030949555.1 Persephonella sp.
GACCCAATCTCCAAACATACCATTCCTTGAAGGACTGCCGCTTAGAGAAATTCTGAAAAAAGAGCTCAATATTCCCATTGTTATTGAAAACGATTCATCAGCAGCAGCTTTTGGTGAGTACAGCTATGGAGCAGGGAGAGATAGTAAAATCCTTGTTTGTCTTACACTGGGAACAGGTCTTGGAGGTGGACTGGTGATAGATGGAAATCTCATCAGTGGTGTTTCTGGCAGTTCTATGGAGATTGGACACACAACAATAAATACTGAAGGGTGGTACTGTCACTGTGGTAGGAGAGGCTGTCTTGAGGCTTATGTATCATCCTATGGTCTTGAGAGGATATACTTTATGCTAACAGACCAGAAAGTATCCTCAACAGAAATTATAATATTTGCCAATGAGGGGAAAACAGAGGCAATGAAAGCTATAGATGAGTTTTCAGAATATCTTTCAACAGGTTTGATGAACATACTACATACATTTAATCCTGACACTGTTATTATAGGAGGAGGAATTACTGAACATTATCCTGCTGTTATAGACCTTGCCGTTTCACGTCTTAAAGAAAAAGCGTTTCCCCTTCCATTTAGAGACTGCCAGATAAAAAGGGCAGAGCTTGGAGAGTTCAGTGGGGCATTTGGAGCTATGGCACTGGCAGAGAGGTTATACAGGTGAAGGTAGTTAACCTTGTTTTTAACAGGGTAGGAAATTCCTTTTCAGCAATACTTGAGTATCCAGAGTTTAATTTACAGATAACAGATGAAGTGAGATTTACTGTAAAAGGCACATCTTTTGAGATATCAGGTGTATCTGTTGATATCAGTTATCCTTTAGAGGTTTATCTTAATGCAGGAAACAGGAAAGTAGGTATTTTTTTCAATAACAGTAATGTTCATGTGGGGGATTTCTGGGAACTGTTTCCATCAGAGGAAGGTTTTATATCAGGAAACAGTGAGATGGTTTTTATTTCAGGTATAGACGAAATGCTGTCCCGTTATCTAAAAGATGGTAGTCTGCTTATTCCCCAGGAAGATTTCTTTAAAATTCTCTCAGTATTTATTACCAGAAGGTATGGAAAATGATAAAAATTTTTATAATTCTTATACTTGTTTTTGTCACAGGTTGTTCCTTAGAGAATAGGGAAAAAGCTGAAGCTGTAGGGAGACTTTCAAAGTATCTTTATGAAATTGAGTCAGGCAGTTATTACAAAAAGATAAATGAGAAATACCCAGACCTGCAGATAGGTCTTATATATTAACGACCATATTGATGACACATATAGAGCTGTTGGACCCAAGAAAAGGATTTGGAAAATTAGGGTATTCTGGAACATTTAACAGGGAAATTTATTATTATGTGATGTACAAACTTACCCAGAAAGCACTGAAAGATGAGCACAGATATGTAGAAAATGAGCTTGTAAGAACATTAAAGGCTTTTCAGTCCTTTCTTAAGGAGGCGGAGAAAACAGAAAGAAAAAACAGAGAGATGATTCAGATGATTGTTAAATACGGTCCAATAGGTGTGCTTATAACCTTCTCTGTCCTTGTTGGCTCTGGAATTGGTTATCTTCTTTTTCTATAGCACGGAAAAATCTGTCATAAAAGCTCTTTCTGAGGCTGTCTACTCATCAAAACTTTTACAGCCTCTTTAGGGGAAAATCCTTTATACACGACCCTGTAAACAACTTCAGATATAGGAAGCTCAACATCATTTTTTTCCATCAATTTTTTTAGAGCTTTAACAGTTTTTACTCCCTCAACAACCTGTCCTACCTCTTTTAATGCCTTCTCAACAGAGAACCCTTTTCCCAGCAGAAATCCAAACTTTCTGTTTCTTGATAGCTCACCTGTTGCTGTTAGAACAAGGTCTCCCATACCAGATAATCCGTAAAGTGTCTGGGGCCTTCCACCAAATATCTTTGCAACTTTTGTCATCTCGTACAGTCCTCTTGTTATAAGACCAGCCCTTGCATTATTACCCAATCCCAGACCGTCACTTGCTCCAGTAGCAATGGCAATAACGTTTTTAACAGCTCCCCAATCTGAACACCTTTTATATCTTCATTCAGATAGAGCCGAAAGTTCTGGGTGTTGAGGGATATCTGCAGTTTTTCTCCGAGAGAAACTTCCCCTCCGAGTGTTACAGCCGTAGGAAGACCCAGTGCAACCTCCTTTGCAAAGGAAGGTCCAGATAGGGCAAAAATAAGCTTTTTTTCTATTTTTAAGCTCTCATATATAACATCAGAAATCAGCTTTAATGTGTCTATCTCTATACCTTTAGATGCTGAAATAGCCGGTTTATCTACAGGGAAATCTATATCTTTCAGTACATTTCTTATGTGCTGTGTTGGAACGGCAATAATAATAATATCTCCTTTTTTAAAAACATTTTTTATCTGAGTGGAGGCTGATACATTTCCCTTTAATTTTATTCCTTTCAGATATTTTCTGTTTTCTTTTTCTCTATTAATACTACTAACAACTTCCTCAGACTCCTTCCCCTATATAAATTAACATTCTCAAATTTTTCTGAAAAAACCTGAGCAAGTGCAGTTCCCCAGCTGCCGCTTCCAATTATTGATATACTTTTAAAAAACATTTCCTTGCCTGCTTTTCTTCAATGACATAAAATATACCCTATGGATTTATATTTTCCAAACAACAGCTATACAAATAAGAAGGTACTTATTATTTCACTACTGTTTGGATTTGTTGTCAACCTGATATTTCTTGCATTTCTTGAGCTATACACAACGTCGGTTACTCCTGTGGAGAAAAAGGCGATTAAAGTCAGGTACATTCCTGTACAAAAGAAGGTAAAGAAGAAAAGTTTAACCCACAGAAAGGTTCAGAAGAGAAAAGTAGTAAAAAGCATTCATAAAAAGGCCAGATCTTCAACAGGTAAAAAGATATCAAAATCTCCAGTAATTCCAGCATTAACTCCTGTTCTTCCTGAGGTAGAAGCCCTTCCTGAAAAAGAAATAACACTTCCAGATAAGGAAGTGGATTTAGGAGAGTTTTCTGACATTCCTGTTGAGAGTGGAAAAATTAAGGAATTCAGAGCAACATCTCTGGGAGAATTCAATCCTTCGTTTGGGACAGAACTGTCAAAGGTTGACAGAGCAGCTGAGGGAACAGCAGTTGGCAGAAAGCTGATATACAGACCTTCTCCACCTGTCGTAAAAGCCAGTATTCCTCCACCTCCTGTAAAGTTAAAGCTATGGATTAATAAAGACGGTACTGTTTATAAAGTTCAGCTTTTAGAAACTACGGGAAATAAAAAGATTGACCGTTTGATAAAAGATTACGTTCAAAGCTGGAAATTTAACGAGATAGACAAAAATCAGAAACAGTGGGCCGTAACAACTATTAGATTTAAAGCATCAAAGTAATGAATAGAGTTCTTAGCCTTTTAAAACAGTCATTTAATGCAGTAAAAGCCTACAGACTCAGAACATTGTTTTCTGTTCTTGGTATTGCTTTTGGTATAGCTTCTCTCACGGTTATTGTTGCATCTATCCAGGGCTCTTATTACAGGGCATACAAGATAATAGATGTTTTTGGTCCTGAAAGCATTCTGATTTTCAGTGGTTCAAGGGAGAAAGGGGGATAAGACAGAGAAAAAAGACTTTGACTATGGATGACATCTACTATCTAAAAAAATATCCCACAGATTAAACTGATAATGCCTGTTTTATATGTTGACGATGCACAGGTGTATTACAGGGGAAACATTATAACAACGAGAGTTTACGGAGTTTCAACACAGTTTGAGGAAGCATGGAACTGGTATCTGATAGAAGGAAGACTATTCAGTGAAGAGGAGCTGAAACTTAAAAAGAATGTCTGTGTTATCGGTCTTTATGTAAAGGAGGAACTTTTTGGTATAGAAGACCCTATCGGTAAAATGATTGTGGTAAACAGACTGACCTGCAAAGTGTTAGGTGTGCTTTCAAAAAGGGGAACAACACCAACAGGAAGAAATCTTGATGACAGGATTCTTATGCCTTATACAACAATTATGGCAAAAATAAACCACGACCTGAAATATGTAAATTCCATAAGGATAAGGTTTGAAAAAGGGTCAGATGTTGAGAGATTAGTGGAAGAAGTTAGGAAACTTTTAAGGGAAAAACACAGACTGTCCCCAGACCAGTCAGACGACTTTTTTATCCTGTCTCCAAAGGAGATTATAAGATTTTTAGTCAACCTGACAGGAACACTGGTTTTATTTTTAGGGTTTTCCTCTGTAATATCACTTACAGTTGGAGGGTTTGTTCTTGCCAATCTGTTTTTACTGTCTGTGAATGAGAGAAAAAAGGAGATAGGGATAAGGAGAGCTGTTGGTGGGAGGAAAAGGGATATTCTGTTTCAGTTTTTAATAGAAGGATGGATTATATCCGTTGTTGGTGCTGTTTTGGGATTTGTTTTGGCTGTTGTTGGGGCATACCTTCTCACATTTATTGCCCAATTTCCTATAAAGTTTTCTCCTGTGGCTTTCTTTTTTGCAGTTTTAGTTTCCCTGATAGTTGGAACAGTTTCTATTCTAAACCCTGCCTTAAAAGCTGCAAAGCTTAATCCCATAGAGGCAATAAGAGAATGACACTACTTCATAAATTGTCCCTTTACATGGCTGTTATAGTGAGAATATTTAAAGAGTACAGATTAAGGTCTGCTCTTTCCGGTTCTTGGTGTTGGATTTGGCAGTTTTGCCCTGGTTTCTATGGTCTCCATATCTCATTCACTTCAGGAAAAAAGTCGTAAAGAAGTGGAGAGCTTTGGTAAAAATCTTGTTGTGATAAAGGCTGGAAGAGTGCTGGTGTTCAGAAAAAGTTCCAGAAGTATTACTTCAGCAAAAACTTTAAAAATATCAGATGCTGTTGCCATAAAACAACATATAGACCATATTAAAACAGTTTTACCATCTTTCCATATTTCTTACCCTATTAGAAGAGGGGGAACGACAATTTTTTCAACAATCGTAGGTGTCGGGAAAGATTATCCTCAGATAAGAAATATAAAAGTTGTGAAAGGGCGTTTTTACTCGTCGAAAGAAGAAAAATCAGGTGAAAAAGTTATTGTTTTAGGATACAAAATAGCGAAGGACTTTTTTGGAGATGAAGAGCCTATCGGAAAAACCCTTCTCATATTCAGGGTTCCCTGTAAGGTGATTGGAGTAATGGAAGAAAAAGGAACAGATGTGTCAGGTGAAGACCAGGACAGCCTGATATACACACCTCTGAAGACAGCAATGAGAAGGCTGGCAAATGTAGATTATATAAACACTATATACGTTAAGGTAGAGCATAGGGATTACATACCTTATGTGAAAGAAAAAATAAGACAGCTTTTAAGAAAAAGACATAATATAAAACCAGGAGAAAAGGAGGATTTCACTGTCCTGTCCCCAGATGACTATCTCAGAATGGAAAAGGAAGCACTCCACATATTCAGCATCCTTGGGGGTGTATCTGCGACCATATCGTTTATTATTGGAGGTATTGGAATACTCTCCATAATGATACTTATAGTAAACGAGAGAATGGAGGAGATAGGGATAAGGAGAGCTGTTGGTGCAAAAAGGTCAGACATTCTTTTTCAGTTTCTGTTAGAAGCAAACCTTATAGCATTTTCTGGTAGTGTTGGGGGAATAATCTCTGGCAGTATATTCTCTCTTGCTGTATTTTATCTTTTTTCTCTTCCTGTTGTACTTTCACTGGAATGGATATTTCTCTCATTCCTGTTGTCATTTGTCACAGGAGCCTTATCTGGTATATACCCTGCGTACAGAGCATCCTCCATAAAACCTGTACAGGCTCTGAGGAGAATTTAAAGAAATAAGTTAATAACCGAATATAAATATTAATAAAAAGTGGAGTGGTGGTGATATGAGCCTCAGGAAAAAGTTTATACTGAGACTTTCACTGATATTATTAGTTATTCTTATCTTCACAATATCAATAAATGTCTTCAGTTTCAGAAATTACGAGGTGCACAATGCTGAAAAGGCTGGAAAGATAATTGCCCAGCTGGTAAGAGACGGCCTTACAGCCCACATGATTACAGGAACAATGAACCAGAGGGATTACTTCCTCAACCAGATAAAGGAAATTAAAGAGATTGACCAGCTGTGGATAATAAGGGGAGAGCCTGTTATTAAACAGTTTGGGAAGGGAAATAAGTACGAAGAGCCAAAAGATGAGTTAGATATTAAAGCTTTAAAAACTGGGAAAGTCCAGAAGAAACTTATAGAAAGTATGAACTCTGTCAAATACAGAATAACAATTCCTTATATAGCAGAGAAACAGGGAAAAGTAAGTTGTACGATGTGTCATACTGTATCAGAAGGGAGGTTTTGGGAGCTATAAGTGTTGTTATGGACATATCTGACATAAGGTCATATGCTTTTACTACAACAAAACTGATATTGTTTGGTTCAGCAGTTGTTCTTTTTCTATCAGGATTTTATATGTATAAATTTGTAGGGAAATATGTAGATGTGTTTGAAAAACTGAGAATGTCTATGTCAGAGCAATAAAAGGGGATTTCTCATCAAGGATAAAAACAAAACTTAAAGATGAAGCAGGGGAAACTGTTCAGGAGTTTAACACCTTATGGAAAAACTCCACACAAACTTTTCTGAGATAAAGAAGGTTATGAATGCCCTTGCCAGTGCTGACCTTTCTGTCAGGATAAATACAGAGATGGAAGGGGAATTTGAGAACTTGAGGCAGAACATAAATAAAAGTAGTTGATGCACTCTCAATGACCCTTGGTATAACTCATAGATGGGTTCACAAGAATAATAAAACAGTTAAAGAAGTTTCACAGGAGGTTATGAAGATTTCAGAGGACCTTGAATATGAAAACAGGAATATACATCAGATCAAAAACTCCATTGTGGAGATTTCTGATAAGATAAACTCCATATCGGAAAATGCATCACTGCTAAAGGAGATAGGTGATAAGGTTAAGGCAAACATTGAGGAAGGGGAGAAAAATATTGATGAGCTGAAAAACTCTATAGAAAAGCTTACAGAAGCAGGGGAAAACATAAATCAGGCTATAGGAAGTATCATAGATATAGCAAGTCAGACAAATATGCTGGCCCTGAACGCAGCAATAGAGGCAGCAAGGGCTGGGGAAGCAGGAAGAGGCTTTGCTGTTGTTGCAGATGAAGTGAGGAAACTTGCAGAAACAACATCTGAGTTTGCAAAAAAGATTCAGGATATGGTTGAGGAGATTTTTGATAGTATCAGAAAAGCCTCAAAATCTGTGGAAAAAACAGATAACGGTTACATAACAATGTCTAAAAGCTACAGTGAGATGTCCCAGCTTCTTACTCAGATAACAGAAAATATTAAACATCAGAATGAATCTATAAAACATATATCAGAAAATATACAGAATGTAACTGAAATATCAGAAAAAACTACCCGTAAAAACGAAGATATCAAAGAGGAAATTGTTCAGCTATCAGAAATAGCAGAAGAGGTAAAGGAAGAGGTAAACAGGTTCAGGATAAAAGGGGAGTAATTACTCCCCGGGAAATCTTTTATAAAAGTCGTTCATTCTTTCATAGTAATGTGCCACCTGTAAAATAGTCCCTTCGTCAAATGGTTTGCCAATAATCTGCATTCCTACTGGAAGGTTGTCCTTAAATCCACAGGGAATGCTTATACCGGAACACCAGCCATGTTAACAGAAACAGTGAAGATGTCAGACAGAATACATCTGTAATGGGTCACTTACCTTTTCTCCAATTCGGAAAGCAATATCTGGGGTAGTAGGAGTTATGATAATATCAACCTTTTCAAAGTGCTTTCATAAAGTCCTGATATATCAATGTCCTTACCTTCTGTGCCTTCAGATAGTAAGCGTCATAATAACCGGAAGAGAGGGAGTATGTCCCTAACATTATTCTTCTTTTAACTTCAGCTCCAAATCCTTCGTCCCTTGTTTTTGAATACATCTCCTCAAGGTCTGAGTATTCCAGGTGTTCTGTATCCATACCTCACTCCATCATATCTTGCAAGGTTAGATGAAGCTTCTGAAGGGGCAATGATGTAGTAAGCTTCAATGGCATATTTTGTGGTAGGCATGGATATCTCTATAACTTCTGCTCCTTCCTTTTCAAGCTGTTTTACAGCACTGAGCACCATCTCTTTAATCTGACTGTCCAAACCTTCAACAAAAAATTCTTCA
The DNA here is from genome assembly GCA_030949555.1 of Persephonella sp. Classification (GTDB taxonomy): domain Bacteria; phylum Aquificota; class Aquificia; order Aquificales; family Hydrogenothermaceae; genus Persephonella_A. The sequence continues at coordinate 8,206 of JAUZSJ010000005.1, forward strand.
GGCAGACCTATCTTTATACCTTTTATATCTCTGCCTATAAATGACAGGAAGTTTGGAACTTCCACGCTGGCAGATGTAGAGTCTTCAGGGTCTTTGCCAGATATGATGTTCATAAGCAGCGCTGCATCTTCTACTGTTCTTGTTATAGGACCTATCTGGTCAAGGGAAGAGGCAAATGCCACAAGTCCATACCTTGAAACTCTTCCGTAGGTAGGCTTCAGCCCTACAACACCGCAAAAGGCGGCAGGCTGTCTTATAGAACCTCCAGTATCAGAGCCTAAGGCTGCAGGGACTATCCCAGCACCAACAGCTGCAGCAGAGCCCCCTGAAGAACCACCTGGAACTCTTTCTGTGTCCCATGGGTTTTTTGTAGGGAAAAATGCAGAGTTTTCTGTTGAAGAACCCATTGCAAATTCGTCAAGGTTTGTTTTACCTGTTATGATGTATCCCTTTTCTTTCAGTTTTTTAATAACTGTTGCATCAAAGGGAGGAATGTAATTTTCAAGAATTTTTGAGGAGCATGTGGTTTTTATCCCCTTTGTTGAGATGTTGTCCTTTACTGCTATAGGAAGACCAAAAAGCTCAGGTATTCTCTCTAACTCTGTTAACTGTCTGTCTTTTTTCTCTGCTTCTTTTAATGCCTCCTCCATAAGGTCTGTCACATAACTGTTTATCTTTGGTTCAAACTCCTTTGCTCTGTCATAAAAAGATTGCACAACCTCTGAAGGTTTTACCTCTTTTTTTCTTATCATGTCTGAAAGCTCTTTTAAAACCTTTTTTCCACAGTTCCATTTCCTGCTCCTTATAGCTCGTGTTCTTCTTCTGTTGCAGGTGGCTTTGCAGGTGAAATCCTGTCAAAATACTCTTTATACCTTCTGTCTATAAAATCTCTGTTTTTCTCTGCTTCCTTTGCATGCTCTACGCAGAGGGTTGTCCATGGAATGGCCTTCAGTCTTTCTTCCTCAATAGACTTACCGCAAACCTCACAGTATCCATAACTTCCTTCTTTTATCCTTTCTAAAGCTTTATCAATCTCCCTCAGAATCTCTATCTCTATGTCCTCAAGTTCACCTAACACTATCTCTGTATAATCTATCTTTGCATAATCTTCAAGATCTTCAGGAATTGTCATTCCCTCGTCTGTCAGTTTTTTCATTGTCTCTTCCTGTTTCAGGTATCTGTCTAAAATCTGTTTTTTCTTTTCCAGCAGCAGTTTTCTAAACTCCATCATCTTTTCCCTGTCCATCATTTTCTCCTTCCGTAAATATAATTAAATTCTCTCAAAAAAAGAAATATCTGTCTACCAGTATGTTAAAATATAACAGATTTATAAACAAATCAGCAGAGGTTGTAATGTCTCTAAAAGTTCTTTTTTATTTTCCTCTTTTTGTTTTAGGAGTTATAGCAGGATTTTTTTACTTTACACATCTGTTCAAAAGTGTAAACAGCTTTGGAACAGACAGGGGTAAAGTTCTCAGAAGTATGATGATTAGACTTCCTATCCCTATTGTTGCTGTTTTGTTAGGAAGTCTTGCAGGTATTGGGGGAATAATATCTGTCCTGGCAGGATTTACAGTTTTTCAGATTTATTTTTTGGTTAAGGTGGGAACACAGCTGAAAAAAGAGGTCGAAGAAGAAGCAGAAAAACTATCTCAGGAAGAAAATATAGAGAATAAATAAGGATGGAAATACTTTTATACATTGCTTTCTTTATTTTTGGGACAGTTATAGGCAGTTTTCTGAATGTACTAATATACAGACTTCCAAGGGGTAAATCTCCTCTAAAACCTGTATTTTCCTTCTGTCCAGAATGTGGAACTAACATAAAGTGGTATGACAACATACCTGTTGTTTCCTACATACTCCTAAAGGGAAGATGTAGAAACTGTGGCCACAGAATCAGCATAAGGTATCTGATAGTAGAGATTATCACAGGAGTAGCATCTGTCCTGTCTTATCTAAAATGGGGGCTGTCAATAGATTATCTGTTTATTTTTATCTTTCTGTGTGTGATTATAGCTATAACATTTATAGATATTGATTTTAAAATAATTCCTGATGAGCTTAATCTGTCTGGGTTTTTAACAGGGATTGTTTATACATTCTTTAGAGGGGATTTCACTGTTTTAGATGGTTTTTCAGGAGCAGTAGTTGGGGCAGGCTTTCTGTGGGCAGTAGCTTACCTGTATATGAAATTCAGGGGAATAGAGGGACTTGGTATGGGAGATGTGAAGATGATGGCTTTTGTAGGTATGTATGCAGGATGGTTTGGAGCTTTATTTACCATATTTGTTGGTTCATTTTTAGGGGCTCTAATTGGGGGTCTGTCAGCCTATCTGCTGAAAGCTCTGAAGACAAAGTGGGAGATTTGAGATACCTTTTGGTCCTTTTCTTGCCTTTGCCTCTGTGATTTACATATTCTTCGGTAATACTATAAAAGACTGGTATCTTGGGGGATGACGTGGAGTATCATATAAAGTTTAAACTGTGGATTGAAAAGGACGGGGATATTATTATAGGCCTTGGAAGGGATAAGCTTCTTGGGGAGATTGAAAAAACCGGCTCTATATCAAAAGCAGCAAAAAATGTGGGAATGTCTTACAAAAAGGCATGGAGTTTTCTGAAAACAATGGAGAACAGACTGGGAGTAAAGCTGATAAAAACCCGAAGAGGTGGCAAAAAAGGTGGAGGAACAGAGCTTACAGAAGATGCAAAAAAACTCCTTGCAGAGTTTGAAAAAATAAGCACAGCATTTGAGAACTTAAAGGAACAGCTGGAAAAAAATGGATGAGAAAATCTTTCATCTGAGAAGATACTACTTCTCTTTTCTTTATCTGTCTTTTGTATATGTGGCAGTTCTTTTACTCGTTTTAGGAAAAGATGTTAAACCTGCTCAGATAACAGACATAGAAGGGATAACTTTGGGAAGTATGGGATAGTTCCGGCTGTTATTATAATTTTAAAAAAAATCAGATATGTATACGAAAAAGGTGTTTACATAAAGCTGCTGCTTTCAGGGCAACTGCCACTTGTAGTGGGAACGATTTTTTCTATCTTTAAATCTAACTATGTATACTTTTTTTTAGAGTATCCTATATTTTTGCTTACATATCTGCTTTTACTACCAACAAGGAAGGCTGTAAAGGATGGAAGAGCTTGAGAAGGTAAAACAGTGGAAAGAGGAAGGGAAAAAGATTGTTTTTACAAACGGCTGTTTTGATATTATCCATGCGGGACATGTTGATTATTTAGAAAAGGCTAAAGCATTAGGGGATGTTCTTGTTGTTGGATTGAACAGTGATGCTTCTGTAAGGAGAATAAAAGGAGAGGAGCGTCCTGTAAACAGACAGGAGCACAGAAAAAAAGGGTTCTGCAGGCTCTAAAACCTGTTGACCTTGTTATCATTTTTGATGAGGATACACCAGAAAAGCTGATAAAAATGATAAAACCTGATATTCTTGTGAAGGGTGGAGACTGGAAGATTGAAAACATAGTGGGGGCAGATTTTGTAAAATCCTACGGTGGAACGGTAACGACCATTGATTTTGTTTATGACATATCAACCACAAAGATTATTGAGAAAATAAAAAGATGAATCTTGCCAACCAGATAACAATCTTCAGGATATTTCTTATACCTGTGTTTTTGTAATCTCCTAGTAGGATACAACAAACCCCTTTATGCACTGATTGTTTTTGTGATAGCTGGTCTGACAGATGCATTAGACGGCTTTGTTGCCCGCAGATTTAACCAGATAACAACCTTAGGCAAAATCCTTGACCCTATAGCTGATAAAGCCCTTTTAATTAGCAGTTTTGTTTTTATTTACACATCTGACCTTGCTGTAAAATTTCCCTACTGGTATGTTGTCATCGTTATAAGCAGAGATATTTATATACCCTTTTTGGTAGTGCCCTTATATATTTTCTAAAAGGCTATATTGATGTGCAGCCTTCAGTTTTTGGAAAGGCAACAACATTTTTTCAGATTCTTTCAGTGATAACAGTTCTTGTGGCAAACATAACAGCAGTTCCAGAAAGCATAGTCTGGAGTATTATATACACTGCAACATTTTTTACTGTTTTATCAACTCTGACATACACCTATGATGGAATCCAGCAGGTAAAATAAATTAAAACTCTCTGTATCTTTTCAGTGAAAGTAATATTTTTCCTTTAATCTGCTTAATATCTTTTATCTTCTCAAAACAGAACTCAGCGTTGCACAGATAAACAACAAAGTCTCCTTCCGGTCTGTATTCTGATTTTTCAATCTGTTTGTCAGATAGGGATGCAAAGCTTATGGTCAGAACTTTTCATCTCTTCTGAGAAAGATAAATTTCTCCGTGGAGAATGTTTCCCTTTATCAAGTATCACAGTGGAAGGTAATCCACCCTGATTATACTTTTTGTTTATATCTGGCCTTTTCTTCTGCATCCACTCTCACAGAAATAAAATATCTGTTTATTATCTCTATAACTTGAGGGTCTCTGTATGTGGTGTTTTCCATAACGTTGTACCAGTGACACCACTGGGCATATATATCCATCAGAATCAGTCTGTTTTTTTCTTCAGCTTTTTTTATTCCTTCTTCAAAGCTCAGCCAGTTAATCTGTGATGCGTACGATATACCTGTAATAAGCAGGACAATAATTCCCCACTAATAAAAAACAGTATAAAACTCCCCAGCAGGACAAAGTCTGTGAATTTCTCATAAACTCAGTAATCTATTCCTCTTTTTGCTTTTACTCCCTTCTGGAACGGATGTTTAATCTCCTTCATCTCTGTAACTAAGTCTGCTATCTCTATAAGCCACTGGGGACAGTGTCTTCCTGTAAGTATAAAATCTGGTACTTACTTTCCCTGTTGTTCAAAATGATAGACTTTATCTTTTCTTCAGAAATCAGTCTGTAATGAAGAGCAACGCATATCTCGTCCAGTATAACTATCTGATACTTCTCAGATTTAACAGCATTTTTCAGATACTCTATTCCTTCCTCTGCAAGTCTGTAATCTGTCTCAGAGAATGGTTTAAATCCCATCTTTATCAGCTCTGGTTTTTTCTGTAGCTTTTCTTCAGGCAGGTAGGAATCCTCTCTTCCAAAGCTAACAACATCAAAACCTTTTATGGAGGAAAGAACAACATATTCCGATGAAAGTTCCTTTACTTTCATAAACTGTATCATCAGAACATTCTTTCCTGCTCCAACTGCCCTTACACCTGTTCCCACTGCCGCAGTAGTTTTTTGCCTTTTCCGTTTCCTGTAAACACATAAATCATATCTCACACACACTCCATCCACACACAGGACATTTTTTACATCCTTCAATATTTATAAGGGGAGAGTCACAGACAGGACATTCTTCTCCTGTGTTTTCTGTCTCTTTGATTTCTGACTGTAATCCTGATTCTTTGTAGATGATGGGACCTTTTTAGCTTTGACATCTTTCAGTGATGTGAGCTCTGTCTTTTCCTTTTTCTCTTCCTCTCTATCCCTGCTACATAAACCCCTTTTATTGATTTGTATCTGTAAACAGTAAGACCTTTACAACCAAGGGAGTGGGCTAACAGGTAAGCCTTTTTCATATCTTCTACAGTGGCTTCTTCAGGAAAATTTATTGTTTTTGAAACAGAAGAGTCTGTCCATTTCTGGACAGATGCGAGTGCCCTGACATGGTCCTCTGCTGATATGTCTAACGCTGTAACGAATACTCTTTTCCATTTTGTGGTATGTACTTTATCTGCTGGATACCTCCTTCCATTCTGGAAACTTCCTTTATCAGACTGTCGTCAAACAGTCCCTCCCTTTCCATCGTTTTTTCAAATACAGGGTTAACATAGTAAAAAGTCCCTACTGTTACCTTTTTTTCGTAGACAAGACTGAAAACCGGTTCAATACCAGATGATGTTCCTGCAATCATACTTATGGAACCTGTTGGAGCAACAACTGTGGTGAATGCGTTTCTCAAACCGTATTTTTTAATCTTTTCCACAAGCTTATCCCAGTCTAAATGCCAGCTTTCCTCTTCTTCAAATCCTTTAATAGGCAATTGTCCCTCAGGGTAAAAGCTCTTCCTGTATGTGGGAAATCTTCCTCTTTCCCTCGCAAGCTCAACAGACTCCTCTTTTGAGTAGTAATTGACAAACTCCATAACCTTTTCCATCATCTTTCTACCTTCTTCACTGTTGTAGGAAGCTCCAGTTCAAACAGCATGTCGGCAAGACCCATTATCCCCAGTCCTATCTTTCTGTTTTTCAGTGTCATCTCTTCAATCTCAGGGAATGGATACTTATTTATGTCAAGAACGTTGTCTAAAAATCTTGTTGCTATTCTTACTGCCCTTCAAACATCTTCCCAGTCAAAATATACCTTCCTTCCGCTCTGACTGAACTCTTCTTTAACAAAAGCCCACAGATTAAGGGAGCCTAAATCACAGCTTTCGTTAGGATACAGGACCACCTCTCCACAGGGGTTTGTTGCATATATTCTTCCGAATGCTTTTATCAGAGGATTGTATCTGTTTATGTTGTCGTCAAACAGCAGTCCCGGTTCTGCTGATTCCCATCCTTCGTAAACAATCAGGTCAAAAAATGAGCGGGGGTTGATATACTTCCACACTTTCCCATCCCTTGGATTTATCAGGGGGTATGGTCTGTTTTCCCTGTAGTAATCCCAGAAATCTTCCTTTAAGAATACTGATATATTAAAGTTTGTTAGCTGTCTGTTTCCTTTTTTTGCAACTATAAACTCTTCAATGTCCGGATGGTCAGCTGTTCAGAATACCCATATTTGCTCCCCTTCTTACCCCTCCCTGTTTTATAACATCTGTCATCTTGTCGTAAAGGGTCATAAATGCAATGGGACCAGAACTTTTGCCGTAGGTTGTGCTTATGTAATCACCTTTTGGTCTGAGTTTTGAAAAGTTATAACCACATCCTCCCCCTGCCTTAAAAATCAGGGCAGCCTTTTTTAGAGTTTCCATTATAGACTCTATAGAGTCTTCCATGTCCAGAACAAAACACGCCATTCCCATACCAAGTGGATTACCGAAGTTAACTAAAACAGGTGTATTGGGCATAAACTTCTTGTAGGTCATAAGCTGATAATAATCAGCTATCTCCTTTTCGTAGCTGTCAAACTCCCCATTTTTTATCATCTCTACTATCTGGGAGAGCTTCTTTTTCATCTTTCTTTCACTGTTTAGTCTGTTGTAAACCCTTATAAGTCCTTCAATATGATATCTGTTCAGGGTATATCTGCCTATCTTCAGCTTTCCTTCCAGAGGTTCTGGGTTTATATCTTCCTTTTCCTGCTTTCTTTTCAGCTTTTTTAGTGAGTAAACTCTGCTGTCGTAAAGGATTGAAGGGATTTCGTTGTATGGACAGCAACCCTTTCAAACAGCTGTTTAGGAGACTCAACTATCTTTCCTGCTCTATCCCTTGACAGATACCGTGATGCAAGAACCCGAAGGGCATTTATATCAAACCTTTTATCTACCTCGTCAATCTCTTTCTTACCTAATATCTGCTGTTTTTTCCTTTCTTATTTCTGCCCTTTTCTGTCGGTAAAGTATGTAAGCCTTTGCAACCTTTGCCAGTCCTTCTTCTATCAGGAACTCTGTTCAACAATGTCCTGAACCTGTTCTACAGCTGGAATCTCTCCTTTTTTTAAGCTTTTTTTGAGTTTTTCAACAACCTTTTCAGATAGCTCCTGTGCTAACTCTAAATTCTGCCCTCCTGTTGCAAGCATTGCTTTATAAATTGCGTTTGTTATTTTTTCTGAGTTGAATGGAACGACTTTGCCGTCCCTTTTAACAATCTTTTCAATCATTTTTGTATTCCCCGCACTTTTATTATCTAAATTTCGTTTTTTTCTTTTCACGCTTCAAGGTAGAAAAATAATTTCATATGTTTAAAATTTAATAGAAAAAGGAAAAATCATGGGTTTTAAGAAAGTTTTATACAGGAAAAAGATAAAAGAACTTCCAGAAGAGCTTCTTCCCCGGGAAAAGGCATTAAAATACGGTATAGAATCCCTCTCTGATGTTGAGCTGCTTGCCCTTTTGCTTGGTCAGGGAACAAAGGAGATGAATGTTTTAGGGCTTGCTGACAGAATTCTTCAGGGGAAGTCTTTAGAAAATCTGAAGAGTATAAAGTTAGAAGACCTGCTGAAAATAAAGGGTGTAGGAAAGGCAAAAAGCTCTTCAAATAATTGCAATATCTGAAATACTTAAAAGGGTTGAAGAGGGAGAAGAAAAACTGTCCTTCAGCAGTCCTGAAGATGTTTATAAACATACAAAATGGCTTGCAAAGAGAAACAGGAAAAGATGGTAGCCCTTTACACAAATACTATGAACCAGCTTCTTGGGGAAGAGGTTGTGGCAGTTGGCTCTGTAAACGTTGTAAATGTAAAGCCGAGGGACATTTTTGGACCTGCCCTTCGTTACAACGCCTATGGCATTATATTGGTTCACAACCATCCAGAAGGAAAGTGTGAACCTTCTAAGGAAGATATCTCTTTTACACAGATGATTAAAAATCTCAGCATCCAGATGGGTTTTGAGCTGTTAGACCACATAATTATTTGCAAAAAAAGTTATTTTTCCTTTGCATCCCACAGAATAAACTGATATTTAATTCCTTTTCAGAGCGGCCATTAAAACTGCTTCACACACTACCTGACCGTCAACCTTCGCCACTGCCTTTATCTTTCCCATACTTTTTTTTATGTTTATCCCTTCAATCTCAAATATTATCTGGTCTCCGGGAACAACAGGCTTTCTGAATTTTGCACTGTCTATACCTGCAAAAAGGACAGTAAAGTTTCCCTCTACCCCTTCCTTCCTTGCTTTTTTTATCATCAGATATGCACCAGCCTGTGCCATTGCTTCAACAATTAAAACTCCGGGCATCACAGGAAATTCTGGAAAATGACCGTTAAAAAACTGTTCGTTTACTGTAACATTTTTCAGGGCTTTTACTTTCAGGTTTTCTATATCAAGCTCTAAAATTCTATCTATCAGGAGAAATGGATATCTGTGAGGGAGAACCTTTTTTATCTCTAAAATGTCCTGAAAGTCAGCAGACATGAAAACCCTCCTGATTTTTCTTACTATTATATCATCTATAATCACAGAATTTTTACAGCCACACGTCAAGTATCACAAATACCATATACAGAATACTTACGTATCCATTAACTGTGAAAAATGCCACATTAATTTTTGACAGGTCATCCTCTTTTATAAGAGAGTGTTCATATATAATAAATCCTGTCAGAACAACAAGACCAGCATAGTATATGTACCCTAAGTCTCCGTAATAACCTGTAAGAATGAGGAAAACAAAGGTGAGAATGTGGAAAAATCTTGCAAAGAGAATAGCCCTTTTTACCCCATATTTTGCAGGAATTGAGTGAACGCCAGCTTTTCTGTCAAACTCTATATCCTGCAGGGCATAAAATATATCAAATCCAGCAACCCAGAAAGCCATCCCGAGACCTAAAAAAACTGTTGAAAGCTCTACAGTTCCCTTCAGTGCCACAGAAACGGCAATAGGGATAATAAAATAAACAGCTCCCAGCAGTAGATGAACAAAGTTTGTGAAACGTTTTCCAAGGGGATAGATAATAAGCAAAAACAGTGCAACAGGGGAAAGATAAAAGGCAAGCCTGTTTAGCTGGTAAGCAGAAAATACTAAAACGGCAGATGATATTAATGCCAGAACTAAAATCTCTACTGCCTTTACAGCACCTGTGACAGATACCCAGTTTTTTGTTCTGGGATTTAGCCTGTCAAATGGCAGGTCAAAAAATCTGTTAAATGCCATTCCTGCAGTTCTTCCGGCAACTGCTGCTATAACTATCCATAATATTTTATCCACTGGAGGGATGCCCTTTTCTACAATAAAGACAGATGCAAATACAAATGGCAGCGCAAATATTGTGTGTTCAAATTTTATAAGCTGAGCATACAGTTTAATTTTCTGTATCAACAATTTTCACCCTGTCAGGTATTTCCATCAGATTGTGAACAATTATATCAATAAAATCCTTATCTTTAGCCTCTTCTTCTTTATACTTTCCAGTTGTTACAAAAATCGTTTTCAATCCAAGTGTTTTATAACCTTTAAGGTCAACATATATGTCGTCACTTATCATTGCAACTCCTTCTTTTTTCCCTAACCGGTCAAAAACAACCCTGTTATACTCCACACCCATTTTGCCAAAATGTTTAAAGTCCTGATTACACTGACATGCCTGTGAGAACATCCTTGCTACAGTTCCAACACCGGGGAAAAGGAGACCGTCGTCATCCTTTGAAACAATGTTGTTGTTCAGAGCATAAAGCTTCGCACTGTAAACTTTCAGGGCTGTTGTTCCCACTTTCATTTTGTGAAAATTAAACTCCTTATCAAGACCTATCAGAACGCCGTCAACCTCTGGACTGTCCACTACTTCAAAGCCTCTTACCCTTAAAAATTTTTTCAGATTTTCAGAGCCTATCACAAATAATCTTTTTATACTTTCTTTCTGAAGCACTTCCGGAGCTACCACAAGAGGGGATATAATTTCATTTATCTCAATGTTGAAACCGTTATCCCTCAGTTTCTTTTGTATCTCTTCAGGAGAAAATCGGGAATTACTGGTTGCTATAACAAAAGGTGTTTTATTTTCTCTTCAGAAAATTTATAAACTGGACTGCTCCATCAATAGGAGTAAAATTTTCGTCTTTTGTGAGGACCCCATCAAGGTCAATTAAAAATCCTTTTATTTCCATAAAAGTATTATAATTACTTTCACCACATTTTCACAAGGTAGTTTTAGTATTAAAGTTATAATTTATTATTAATTGCTGGAGGATTTATCAATGAAACGATACGCCTATATTTTAGCTTTGCTTTTGTTAATGCTAAATCTCAGTTTTGCAACCTCCTTAATGCAGCAGATTGAACAGGAAAGGATTCAGCTTGTTGACAGGGTATCTCGGGGGTGGCAACAATTTTTACAATCAGGGAGGTGAAGGTTGTTAATCCTTTTGCAGGAAGTCCTTTTGGGGAGTTTTTTGGTATTCCTAATGTGCCGGAGTTCAAGGAGAGGCAGGAAGGACTTGGCTCTGGTTTTATTGTAAAGATAGATGAAAAAAAGAAACTGGTTTATCTTCTGACGAACAACCATGTTGTTGAAAATGCCCAGAACATAAAGGTTCAGTTTAAAAATGGCATTGTGCTGGACGGAAAAATTGTTGGAACAGATAAACTCAGTGACATTGCAGTGATAGCTGTTCCTTTTAAAGAGGGGATACAGGAGTATGCAAAAAAACACAGGCTCAAATTGGGAGATTCAGACAGCCTGAAGCCGGGTATGACGGTGATTGCAATAGGTAGTCCTTTAGGTCTGACTGGAACAGTAACTATGGGTATTATTTCTGCATTAGACAGGGAACTTCCAGGACATCCGGGAGAAGGATTTATACAGACAGATGCTGCAATCAACCCGGGAAACTCAGGAGGACCCCTTATCAATCTTAAAGGAGAGGTTGTTGGAATAAACACAGCCATAATTGCGGGAGCACAGGGATTAGGATTTGCTGCTCCTGTAAGTCAGGCAACATGGTTATGGAGCAGATTTTAAAAAGTATGGAAAGGTAAAGAGAAGCAAAATAGGGGTTATTATACAGCCGCTAACTCCAGAGCTTGCAAAACATTTTGGTGTTAAAAAAGGTGTGTTAGTGTCTCAGGTTATGAAAGACGGTCCTGCAGCAAAAGCGGGTATTAAATCTGGAGACATTATTGTTGCAGTTAATGACAAGCCTGTCTCAAAAATTTCACAGCTCCAGAAATACGTAATGAGAAATCCGCCAGGGACAAAGATAAAGATTACTATCGTCAGAAATGGACAGAAAAAGGATATTTTTGTAACCACCACATCATGGGATGGAGAAGAGGTTACCCCTGCAAACATGCAGGATATGGAAGCTAAATACGGTATTATAGTGAAAGATATAAACTCCAGACCTTGTGGAAAGATACAGAGTCACCCAAAGTGCCTTATGGTGTGTTTGTTCTTGGCGTAAAATACGGTTCTGTGGCAGAAGAGGCGTAGGTGTCAGAAGTGGAGATGTTATACTTACAATAAACAGGAAGCCTGTAAGGTCAGCAAAGGATTTCTGGAAAGCAATAAGAAAGGCAGAAAAACAGGGTAAAGATTCAGTACTGCTGTTCATCCAGAGAGGAAGCTCAAGGATATTTACAGTTATGCCTGTTTTAAAACAGGGAGAAAAATAAAATCTCCCCCACCCTGGGGGATTTTCTTTTATAATACTTCTTTATGATAGGACTGTACGGTGGAAGCTTTGACCCGGTTCATATAGGTCATCTCCGAATAGCTGAAGATATAAGGGAGTCTTACAGGCTGGATAAGGTTGTTTTTATTCCTGCTTATCACTCCCCTCTGAAGAGAAAAAGCAGGGCTCCAGCTGAAGATAGACTGCATATGCTAAAACTCAGCATACAAAACAATTCATTTTTTGAAATTGATGACATAGAGATAAAAAGGAAAGGCAAATCATACAACTTCTGTGGATACTATAAAACATTACACCAAAGTTCTGAGTTATGTTCCTGTAAGTTTATTGTGGGAACCAGGGATGCTTTTCAACACTTCACAGATGGAAAAAGCCTGAAGAGCTTGATAGACCTTACCAACTTTATTGTTATAGGAAGAGGAGAAAATACATATAAAGATGTGGAAAACTACCTCATTAAAAACTTCCCTTATATGAAACTTTCAAGAACTAACCATATAAACTGGAAAACCTCTTCCCGTGTTTACTTTTTTGATAGTCGCAGAATAGATGTATCCTCTACAGAGATAAGACGGAGGATAAAAACAGGAAAATCCATAAAATACCTTGTCCTTCCAGATGTAGAAAAATATATTTTATTAAAAAAACTGTACAGAGGCTGAAAATGGCAGTAGGATTTGAGACAGAAGTAGAAAAAAAAGTGGAAATAGGTATTCCTGCAAAGGTTATTGTTTATAACGATGACTGGCATACCTTTGATGAGGTGACATACCAGATTATGAAAGCAACCAAATGCGACCTTCAGACAGCTGAAGCCCTTACCTGGGAAATTCATACAAAAGGTAAAGCTGTTGTTTTTGAAGGGGATTTAGAGGAGGCACTATGTGTCCAGAATGTCCTTGTGAAGATGTTAGACCTCTTCTGTAGAAGTGGGTCGTGCTAAAAAACCCGCCATAGGGAGTCGCTAAACTAATGAGCTTTTTTGACTAATCTGTTAAATTGCAGACCTAAAACAACAAACCTGATCAGCTGAATAAAGATGTTTTTCCGGCATCTCCACAATCTCTTTCCATCATCTCTCCCTTGTAGCCATATCTAAACCCTCCTGATTTTTCTTAAGGTATCAGTTTCCATCCAGGTTTAGCCTGGAGTTTGTAGAGGAATGCGTGGTGCAGGAAGTATTTAAACCATGCACCTGCAAGACCAATCTCTGCCACACAGTTATCTAAATCTCTTCCGTATTCAGGGAATGCTGCCCTGTTCCTTGCCACAGGATATATTGCTATAGTAACAGCTTCTCCTGTTGTGAGGCTGTGCTTCAGTGATGCTACGCAAAGTCCCGGTGTTTCCGCCATTGATGCTGTGTGTGAAGGCTCTCTACCCTCAATCATATCAACAATGTTCAGAGCTGCTGCCTTACCTGAAAGTTCTGCAGTATAACCTGTCCTTGGAGGAGCAGGTGCAATAGGTGTTCCGTCTGGAGCCTGTGAAGGTCTTGATAGTGGTCCTGGAGGAGCAAATGCAATACCTGCAGCAAACACATTTTTGTAAGTTGGGTTCTGATAGGTTCTTGGCCAGTCTGGGCCGTCTAACTCATCATAAGGTTTTCCGTAAACAGCATCAACCTTAACAAATCCTGCAGGATTACAGATTTTGTCTGTAATATCATTTCCGTCTTTGTCTATCCATTTTATAGGCTGTGCTTTAAACTGTGGAATAAGCATCGCAAAATCATATTCTATCTCGTTTTCATTTCCATCAACATCTATTGTGTATATCTTTTTCTCATCAACCTTTTTAACAGCAGACTTTATCTGGTATTTTATGCCATACTTTTCAAATAAGAACTCGAGAACTTCTTCGCCTTTAAAAATCTGACCTCCATGCTTAAACTCAAGTCCATCAATTCCAAAATCTCCAAGAGCAGGTTCATTTGACACCCACAGTATTTCAGCCCTATCTCTCAAACCTCTATCAACAAGGTCATTATGAACATTGGATATGTATTCAAAAGCAGCACCCTGACATGTTGCAGCTCCGTGTCCTGTTCCAATAACAATTTTCACTTTATCCCCTTTCTCCATTCTGCTTACTAAGTCAAGATAAGCAGAAGCTGCCTTTGTTGCGTGGGGAGGTGTGCATATAGAATGTGTAAACCCTTTATCTGGTCCAAGTCCCGGAGTTCCCTCAAAATTCAGATACGGACCTGTAGCCATAAGCAGGTAATCATAACTGACCTGCTGTGTGCTTCCGTCTGGTCTTTCAACAACAACGTACTGCTCATCAGGATGAACTTCTGTGGCAGCACCGTGGACAAAATTGATACCTAACTTGTTGTAAACAGGCTCAAGGTCAAACTGGACGTCTTCAGACTTCATCTTTGCAATTCCAACCCATACTAAGGAAGGAATGTAGGTAAACTTTGGAACACGGCTGACAACGGTAATTTCATGACTGCCCTTACCTTTAAGGGCATCAGCTAAAATTAATGCTGCGTAATGTCCTGCAAATCCTGCCCCTACAACCACTACCTTCGCCATAATAAATCCTCCATTGAATTGTTAAGATTTTTAAAAATTATAAACTTATTCGAATATTAAATAAAATGATTCAGGTTAACAAAATTAAGTTTAAAGCTAAAAAACTGAGTTAACAATAACTAACCAATATAGTTAAACATTTTTAAATCTGTAAACATCTAATTACAGATAGTGTAAAAACGATGTTATGTCAATAACTTATAAAAATTAATAACTTTCCTAAAAAATTAAAAATCTACTCCGATAATAAAACTCAAAATAAAACAAAGTCGGAGGTAGTTAGCCATGGCACTCAGAATCAATTACAACTTTCAGGCAGAGTTCACCCACGTGAACATTGTAAAAACAGAAAGAAACCTGAATACTTCTTTAGAGAGACTTGCTACAGGTTACAGAATCAACTCTGCAAAGGATGATGCCGCTGGTCTTTTTATTGCAGACCAGTTGAACTTAGTTGCAAAAGCACTTGACCAGGGTTCAAGAAATGCACAGGACGGAATTTCAGCTGCACAGATAGCTGAAGCTTCCCTTTCCCAGATTTATGAAAAACTGACAGACATGTATACTAAAGCCCAGCAGGCAGCTACAGATACGAACGATGCCAACGCAAGACTTGCTCTCCAGAGAGACATTCAAAAATTAGTAGATGCTATTGACAGAATTTCAGCAGCTGCAGAATTTAACGGGATTAAACTGTTAGATGGAACTTTCCAGAATAAGGTAATCCACTACGGTGCAAGAGCCGACCAGACATTATCTATATCTATAGACAGTGCAAGAGCTGCTGACCTTGGAGCTTATGTAGTAAGTGGAACGGGATCTAATGTAAGTTATGCAGCTGGTCTTACAACCAGTATTCCAGCGACAGAATATGAATTTGCAACTACTGAGACAATAAACATAGCAGGAGTTACACTCACTCCCACAGCCAATGAGATAACAGATGCAAAAAGGATAGCAGACTTTGTAAATGGAAACGCAACTCTGCAGGAACTTGGTATAGAAGCGACTGCCAAAAATAAAAGTGTTGCAGCACAAACATGGAATAATATATCTGTTGCTACTGGAGATACCGTCACTATAAATTTCTTTGTCGGTCCAGAACAGGCTGTAGACTTTTTATAACTTATAATGCTGGGGAGGTAATTACATTAGACGACCTTGTAAGTAAAATTAACTCTCAGGCTTCAGCTACTGGTTTAAGCCTTAGGGCCAGTGCAGTTGACAACAAACTTGTTTTAGAAACAGATGGTGAGACAATAGGTATAGAGATAGTAAAGACAGGAACAGGAACTACAACAACAATAGACTTAAACAGATTTATGCAGGTTGATACTAATCAATCAGATTGCATCAGGTACCGCAAGTACAGTATCAGGATTAAAAGTTGGAAGTCTTGACATACTTGGGCCAGATAGCTATAACTATGACCTGTCAGGAATTTCAGGTGGATTGGGAGTTACAACAGCTACAGGTTCTGCAACAATGCATAATCTAAATGCTTTGGATGTTACAGACAATGCCTCTGCAGAGCTTGCTATGAAAGTTATAAACACGACTATCAAGAAAGTTGATTCTCTCCGTTCTGCCCTGGGTTCTATACAGATTAACCTGCAGGCCATCATAGATAACAATGACTTCTCTGCTACCCAGACAAGAGAGGCTGAATCTCGTATCAGAAACGTTGATTTTGCAAAAGAGATGTCCAACTTCACAAAACAGCAAACACTGATGCAGTCTGGTATGGCGATGCTGGCTCAGGCGAATCAGCTTCCACAGCTCGTTCTCCAGCTTCTCAGATAGTAGTTTCAGGGGGAGTTTTCCCCCTCCTCTTTAAAGGCTCCTCCTTGTCAGGAGCTTTTAAAGGGGTAAATTTAAAAATAAAACGGGGTTGAAGCCATGGATGTAAAAGCAATAACAGGAACACAGGCAGGTATTAATATGAATGCTCAGAATGTTGATGCTCTTGATAAAACCCAGATGCAAAAGCTCCAGACTCAAAAGCAGGCTCAGAAAGAACAGCTTCAGGCTGAAAATATAAAAGATGTTCCTCAGGAGGTTATAAAACAGGCTGTGGAAAACCTGAACAAAAAGTTAGATATGCTCAACTCACAGTTAAAGGTTGAATTTGATAAAGATACAGGAATAAAGGTTATAAAAATAGTTGACAAAGATACGAAAGAGGTAATAAGACAGATACCTCCTGAGGTGATTTTGAAGATAGCAAAGTATCTGGACGAGGTTACAGGATTGTTATTCAGTGAAAAAGTGTAGGAGATTACAATGGCTGGAGAGTTCTATATAAGCGGCATTTCAGGTTCAGGATTTGATTATCAGGCTTATTTAGCCAAATATCAGGAACTGAAGATGATTCCTGTTAAGATGCTTCAGGCAGACCAGACAAGGTTAATGGCAAAGCAGGAAGCGATAAATTCTATAAAAAGCAAGTTAGACGCATTCCTTGACCCGCTCACAGCTCTGCAGGAAGAATCTATATACAACACAAAAAAAGCAGACCTTTCCAATCCAGATGTAGCCTCTGTTTCTGTTACACAAGATGCTTTAGAAACTTCTTACACACTACAGGTTAATCCAGCTTGCACAGGCTAACTCTTTTAAGGTTGGAACTATCAATACAATTTCTGATATTAATGCAAAAATAACTGTAGCTGGCAGTTTAACAATAAATTATTTAAAAGATGGTGTATCTTCCTCTCTTACGATAGATTACCAGAACAAATCCCTTAAAGAGATTATGGATGAAATTAACCAATCAGAAGACCTGCAGGCTTCCATCGTTAACATGGGAAGCTCTTCCTCTCCTGACTACCAGCTGATTGTTATGTCTAAAAACACAGGAGTGGACAACCGTATAACAGGTATAGACGATACATCCAATCCGGGGAGATGACACTGCTGGAGTATTCAGTGAAGATGCTGCAAAAACATACGAGACAGTCTCTGCTCAGGATGCACAGATAGTTCTGAATGGAATAACATTCAACTCTTCCACCAACACTTTTGACAACATAATAACAGGTGTCAGCATAACTGTTAAAGATGTAGGAACAACAGACATAACTATAACTCAGGATACTGGAAGTATAAAGAGTGAATTAGAAAAAATAATAGATGGATATAACCAGCTACTCCAGACGGTACAGAAAGCTACAGGGAAAGATGCTCCTTTGGCAGGGGAAAGCAGCCTTAACACAATGGTTTCATCAATCTTCAGACTCATATCAGATGGATTGGGCAGATACGGTATTATAGATACTGCCAGTGATGATGCTGAAACCACAAAAGGTCTTCTGAAAATAAACAGTGATGCTTTTAATGAGTTTATAAAAATCCCTGAGGCAAAAACAGTTTTACAGGAACTTTGCAAATAGCTTTAGAAAACTACGTTAATACTTACACAGACAATGTGTCAAGAATAAGCACAGGTTATGACAACAGAATAAGGGATATAGATGAAAGAATCAGGTAGAATGACTGTTAACATAAATAAAGAGATAGAAAACATGAGGATGGGGAAGTTTGCAAGACTTGGAGGTTTATCTGTCTGAAATGCAGTCTCTACAGCTGAGGATACAGAACTTTGTTGCAAGGACTTCAGCTAGACAGCCAGCAAAATAACAAACCAAAAAGGAGATGTAAGATGTCAAACCCTTATTCAGCTTATGTTAAAAATATGGACAATATCTCTTCTAAGGAGGAACTTTTAGTAAAGGTTTTTGAAGAAATTATCAGCAATCTAAATGTTGCTCTGTATGCTCTTGAAGATGGAGACGTCAAAACAAAAGCTGAAACAATAACGAAAGTTACAGATGCGATAGCACTGCTTCAGGCATCACTGGATATGGAAAATGGAGGAGAAATAGCACAGAACCTCCGTAAACTCTATGACTTCTGTATAGAGGAGCTGCTGAAGGCAAATGTCAGCAACAATGGGGAGCATATTAAAAATACCATTGATGTAATTCAGCCAATCTATGAAGGATTTAAAGGTGCCCTTGAAAACATCAGAGGATAAGATGAAACTGCTTTTAATCTTAAACAGACATAAAAAGAAACTTTATCAGATAGAAACTGCTGAAGAGATAGATGAGCTTATTGAAGAGCTTAGGAATATTGATGAGTCAGAACTCAGAGAAATAAAACCTGACGTATTAAGAGAGATAAACAGTGTTATTACAGAAATTTTTAAGGAAGTAGAAAAAAGAAAAACAGAGATAATAGAAAGTATTGAAAAATCAGAAAAAAATATAAAAGGTATAAAAGCGTATAGCCGATAATTAATCATAAAACTTCAGCAAACTGAGGTCTTATATTCTGGGCTATAGATGCAAGAAGAGCCTGATAGGCTGTTCTTGACTGTTCTAACTTTGCAATAACACCTGCATAATCTGTATTTTCTATTTTTGATATTAGCTCTTCAAACTCAACCCTTTGCTGCTCATTCATTGTTTTTATGTTATCAGCAATATTTATCTGGGTTCCTATCAGAGACCTGTGCTGGGAGACACCATCAAATCCTTTATCAAAGGTATCTAAAACTCTCCTTATCTCTCCTGTTCTTTTAAGTAAAGCTCCTGATGAATCGTTTACAGACATGTTTACATTTTTGTCTTTACCTAAAAGTCCTAAACGATGAAACTCCGTCTCTGTCCTGAAACACAAATGCCTCAACATTACCGTTGTTGGCCGGTGCTGTATTTATAGCATCCACAAGGTCATTCAGCGTCATAGTGTCGTTGTAGTTAACAGATATATTTAAAGAGCCGTAAGATATGTTCAATGTTCCGACTCACCAGCCCCTACTATAGGGTCTGTTGGATTGTTATATCCAAGGTCTGATATGTAACTGTGAAGTCTGTTTAAATTTCCGCTGTCTATTATCTGGATGATGTCATCAATAGCCTTTACCATTCCTATCTTGTGATTTATCTCATTAGGGTCAACAGTGTTGTCTGTATCTGTATCTACCCATACTCCTGAAGGTATAGTTCCGAGGTAGTCTTTACCTATAAAGGTAGTATTCAGCTCAACTCCGGGAGCTACAGGAACAGTAGTATCAACAAATTCACCCTGATATATTCCTCTACTGTCAAATGGATTTACCTGTGATTTAACGCCTCCAAACAGTCTTGAGTCTCCTACTGAAATATTGGCCTGGTTTATTATGTAATCTCTCATAGACTGAAGATAATCACGGAATATCCGGGCATCTTCGTAGTCTAAAACTCCGTAATTCATAAGGTTTATTATATCAACCCTTGTTTCTTTACCAGCTTCAACGATATTTCCCAGCGTGCTTTCTGCCACATCAAGATTTGTTTTAACTAAATCTATGTTTCTGTTGTAAGTCTCAATATCATTTTTCAGTTTTTTGAACCTCAGGGAGCGAATGTTATCAATAGTGCTGTCAGATGGTGTGAGTATTTTCTTACCTGAGGCAAGCTCTTTTGTGTATCTCTCTAAATCCTTTTCCCTTAATCTATCGTATTTTATAAATGTATCAAAAAATGCTATATCAGGAATTCTCATCCTTATCACCTGACTTTTTAAATATTTTATCTTATTATCGGTATATTAATTATAGTTTTTAGGAATCACTTAACAAGATTCAGAACAGTCTGGAGAAGCTCAT
The DNA here is from genome assembly GCA_030949555.1 of Persephonella sp. Classification (GTDB taxonomy): domain Bacteria; phylum Aquificota; class Aquificia; order Aquificales; family Hydrogenothermaceae; genus Persephonella_A. The sequence continues at coordinate 28,704 of JAUZSJ010000005.1, forward strand.
CTGTTACGTTTATTACCTTTGCTGACGCTTCGTAAGCTCTCTGTAGTTTTGTCAGATTTATAAGCTCTTCATCAATGTTTACTGATGAAATCTCTTTTATTTTCTGGTCTATTGCCTCTAACATAAAGGTTGAATCCTGCGTGAGGTTTTTTATTTTAGAAAGCTCAGATGAGACAGGTGCAACCATATGGGAAGAGTAAAACTCATGAAAGGATTTTTCCTTTATCAGATTGTAATTATTTGTGTCTGTAAGACGGTAATCTATACCTCCTGAGGTGATTAATCCATCTGCCAGCAGGTCTGTCTCTTCTGCAGCTGTAAGCACTCCAGTGATACTGTCTTTAAGGAATATCAGTTTTTTCACATTTTGTGTTGTCTGAGTTGGTGTAAGCAGGGTCTGAAGCTGCAGCTATCTGTTTAGGGTCTGATATGTTAACTACTATGTTTGAGGCATTTATCTCTGTCAGGGAGCTTGTCGGGTCAATACCAAAAAAGTTTGTGCCTGCACTACCGTAAAGGTCGTATCCTGAGCTGTGCTGCTTATTTACAACGAGAGCAAGAACTGTGGTAAAGTCATTCAGCTGGTTTAGAGCCTCGTTAACCTTTTTTATTCCCTCTAAATATCCACCAATTTTTCCTTTGCTTAGAAGGTCCGTTATGTTTATTCCCCTCAGCCTCACTATAGGATTTCCGTTGCTGTCTGTATCGTATGTTAGTCTGGTGCTTCTGTCATAAAGAACAAGTTCAAATCCCTTTGATGTGAAAACGTCTACTGTGTTATCTTCGTTGATTCTGATTTTTGTATCTATAAGAGAAGATATATCTTTTAATATCCTGTCCCTTTCGTCTAAGAACTCATTCAGTCTCACCTCATCATTGAAATAAAACTTTATGTTTTTGTTCACATAAGCTAACTGCTGTGTAAGATTGTTAAGTTCCTGGATATTGTCTTTTATTGACAGCCCTGTTTTCTCTTTTATGTCCTGTAGAGACTGATAATCATTTCTTATCCTTCCAACTAAGGCTGTTGCTTTTGAAAGGACTGTCTGCCTTGCAGCAAGGTCGTCAGGATTTACTGCAACATCGTTAAATGAGTTAAAAAAGTCGTTTAATGTTTCAGACAGGCCAGAACCCATAATGTCATTGTAGAGGGACTCTATCTGCTGTAATATGTCCTGATAGTTTTCGTATCCTGTCTTTTGATTGTTTGTGTTTATGTATCTGCCAAACAGTGAGCTATCAAAAACCCTTTCTATCTTCTGGAGGTAAACACTGCTTGCTATCATGTCTGATATGTGATTTACCCTGCGTGAGAGTAAGCCTTCCAGAATATAGATTGGCTATGTTTTTATTAACGTTATCCATAGCCCTTTTGTGGGTTAAAAAGAGACTGACCAGCAAGGGAGAGTCCAAAAACAGAGACATACTTCTCACTCCAGCAGTAGTTTTATATATCATTATCGGCAGAAAGAGAAATTTGTTCAGTTACAGAAACTTTTTCAGTTCTTCTCTGTCTATCTCTTCCTGTTTTTTGAATATCTCTGTATTTTTCTTTTCTATGTAGTCCTGTTTTCTGTAAACATAGTAGAAAGTGATAACATACCCAACAAAAGCCACAGAGTGGAAAACAACCTGTACAGGACTGAGGAGACCTTCATGAAATATGAGGGAAAGTATCTCAGAAACGACAGCAGACAGAAAGATAAAAAAGAAGGTTATTCCATACAGAATTGTGACCTTTCTGTTAAGAAGAAAGTCTTCATAGCTGTAATATTCTGATATAGACTTCTTTCTGGTTTCTATCTTTTCTTCTTCAATTTCTGTATCTACAGGTTTTGTTATCTCTGACATAGTATGCTCCTGTAGTTTGATAATTATAAAGATATAATAAATTTTTATTTAAAGCCACCCTTTTTCTTGAAAACTATCAGAGGTATCAATGCAGATATTATCATAAGGATAACTTGCAAATGGATAGCCATATTTCCAGTCAAGCTCTGGCATGAAGTGAAAGTTCATTCCGTATATGCTTGCTATAAGAGTTGGTGGTAAGAAGATAACAGACATTATGGTGAATATCTTTATAACCTGGTTCTGCTGAATGTTCAGCAGGCCTAAAAATGTGTTCTGGAGGTAATCTAACCTTTCAAAGTTAAATGTTGTATATTCAATAAGAGAGTTAACATCTTTAATCATTATTCTCAGCTCTTCTCTTACCTCTTTAGGAACTTTGTAGGATTTTAGTAGAGAAGACAGGATTCTCTGCTTATCTATAAGATTCTCTCTTATTGTCATGTTCATCTCTTCATAAAAGATATAGACTCTAATATCTCTTCTGTGATGTCAATTCCTGTAAAGACGATTTTACCTAACTTTGATATCTCTCTTGTTATAAACTCAAGGGTGTCTGCGTCTGTATCTATCCTTATCTCAAGGATACCTGCAAGTACAAAATAACCATCTTCATATGCACTTGGATTGAGCATCAATTTTTTTACTAACTCTTTAAAGGTTTTCAGCTCTTTGTACCTGACGGTTATAAGATGGTGTTTTTTCAGGATAAATGTGACTGTTTCATTATATGGGGTTTCTTTTTCTGTTATAAGAAAGTATGCATTTATTGTTATTCCTTCTTCGTCCTCAAAGTATCTGGAACTAATTTCTATTTCCTGCGTTTCCTGTCTTGAAGGGAATTCCACCTCAAACTGCTGGGATACCCATTTTAGCTCTTCATCTGTTGGAGATATTATGTCAATCCACAGAACCTCCTGAGTATTTCCCAGCCTTTAGACAGGTCTTCTACTGTTTCAATCTTTATTGTTTGTTGCTTTCTGACAAATAATCTAATCATATCAATACTATGATACTACTTTTTTAACTGTTTCGGTATTTTCCACAAAATCTGTGTGAAAATTCCGTAATAGTAGAAGACTTATCTATATTTCCTGAAAAATTTTCTCTACTGCAAATATAATGTCTCTTATATTTGCTTTGAAAATATACTATAATTTTGTATATTTATAAAGCAGGTTAGTTTGATGAAGGGAAAGATAGTTTACAGATTTGGTGATGAGATTTTGAAACAGATAGAGGACTTTTTAGACTATGCTGTAAGCAACAAGGGATTTGTTTACAGAGGTATAAAACAGGGTCTTCTCCCTGAAAGCTACAGAGAGTTCAGGAAGAAAACTTTTATTGGTAGAAAAGGTTTCCACACAGTCCAGCTATCAGATGGAAAGAGAAAAAAGGTGTATTACCTCCACCGGTTAATTGCTGAATACTTTGTACCAAATCCAGAAGGTTACAGATATGTGATTCATAAAGACGGAAACAGAAACAACAACAGTGCAGACAATCTAATCTGGGTTCCGTTTGTAAATAGAAAGGCTGATGAGGAGTTAAAAAGCACTATTTTGTCCCTGACAGCTAAAGGTAAGAGCTACTATCAGATTTCAAAAGATTTAAACATAAGTATTCAAAAAGTGATGAAAATTGCAGGAAAAAGGGATATGCTGAGTATAGCACTCTCTCCTCAAACAAAAGATAAACTGTTGAAACTTGCTGAAAAAGGGGTATTAATGTATCTTCTCTTGTTGGGAAAATATTAGAAGAGTATTTAGAGGAGACAGATGAGTAAACTGCTTGTTCATATATGTTGCAGGGTAGATGCTGTTTATGCATTGAGGAAACTGAAAGAAGATTTTCCAGATGCTTATATAGAAGGTTATTTCTACGACCCAAACATTCATCCTGAAGAAGAGTATATACTCAGATGGATAGAGACAGAAAGGGTATGCAACCAGATAGGTATAAAATGCCACCTTGCCCCCTATGAGTTAGACAGATGGCTTGAGGCTGTAAAAGGATTAGAAAACGAGCCAGAAAGGGGGAAAAGATGTACTGTATGTCACGACGTCAGACTTGAAAAAACAGCTCAGTTTGCAAAGAAAAATGGCTTCGACAGTATAACGACAGTTCTTATGATGAGTCCTAAAAAGGATTTTGATGTTTTAAAAGCTGTTGGAGAGCAGGTGGCAGAGAAATACGGCCTTGAGTTTTTAGCTGTTGATTTTCGCAAAAATGGTGGCATAGAGAAGATGAACAGACTGTCTAAAGAAGCCCAGCTTTACCATCAGAACTACTGCGGCTGTATGTATGCCCTCTTTCAGCAGAGGAAAGGAGATTTTATCCCTGAGCTTGTATCTTTTGGTAAAGGAAGACTGCCGGGAAGCAGAGAGGAGAGGCTTTTTATAAAAGAGATAAGACTTTATGCTGAAAGCTCAGGACTGCCGTGTTGCGAGGAGAGTTTCAGTTTTGTAAACTGGAGATTAATCAGTTCAGTGCTAAAGATAAACAAAAATCCTGTAAACCATACAGTTTTGTGGTTTTCAAAGTCCATCAGGGGAGTCCTCAGAGATAGAGTAAAAGAGTTGATAGAACACCCAGACAAAAAGGTTGTCAGGCTAAAAAAATCCTCTGCTCAGATATGGATTCTTAAAACACCACTTACAGAAATACCTTTAGACTTTCCAAGGTTTACAACAGACCCTATATTTATAGTAGGAAATGATTTAGAAACCAGTTTAAACATTGATACAAAGGTTGAACTTCAGCTGAAAACAGAATTTGATGAGAATGGCATTTCCCAGAACCTGATAATAGGAGATAGAAAGGCAGAACACACTGTTGAGTTTTACAGTGATACACTTCCTGATGGCTTTGGCGGTGTGGAGTTAAAAGAAATTACAGAAGAGATAACAAAGAATAAAGAGAGTATCTTAAAGGGAGATAAAAAGATAGTTATTTACGGGGCAAGGACTGCTGGAAACATTGGTAAGTTTTATTTTAAAAACAGTTATATAAATATTTGAAATTTTTAAATTATTAGTGTTATACTTTTTTTAATACAGATGCAGGGAAAGAATTTTGACTGATTTAATCACTGCAGGGAAACTTTGTAGGAGGAAAGGGAGAAAAGGGGTCTCTCACTGCAGGATGTTCATAATGTCACAAAAATTCCTGTTGATATAATCAGAAGGCTTGAAGGAGACGAGAACTATCTTAGAAAAGAACCGTATGCCCATTTTCTGATGAAGGTTCTTATTGATTTTTACCAGTTAGACATACAGCTGACAAAAGAAAAAGGAACTTCAGAAAAGCAGGAAAAAAAAGAGCCTGCAGAAGAAAAACAGAGTTTCTTTATAAGGTTTCTTAAGGCTGTTTTTACTGTGATGGCAGGACTTTTTATTATAGATACAGCAGTAAAAAAAGATATTAAATACAGCAATGATATACAGAATCTGATAAAGGTTGAGCTTCCAGAAAATAAAAAAATATCAGATATTTCTGAAGTAGAAAAAAAGAAGGAAATAAACAGAATTGTTCTTACAGCGCTGGATTTTGTCTGGCTTACCGCTTATGTTGACGGAAGAGAAAAGGTTCTGAGGCTCAGGAAGGGACAGAGAGTAAAACTGTCATTCAAAAACAAAATAAGAATTTGAAACTATAGGCAACGCTGATAATCTGATTATAATATATGACAGTAAAAAGGTTGCTTTTGAGAGAAAGATAATACACAATCTTTTTGTTGATGATGAAGGAGTTTTCTTTAACGGCTACAATCTTGCTAAGGAAGAGAGTTGATACCTGCGAAAGAGGAAATACAGAAGGTAAAACCTGAGGTTGAAAAATACGTCAGACAGCGTATATCAGAATTTAAATCCCTGAGAAGGAAAAATATAACTACATTTGATTTCCGTCCATTTGTTGACATTCAGCCCTATCAGGCAGACATATTCTCTGAGGCATCTTTCTGTATACTGACTGCAAACTCCTCAGCAGTTTTGGGGATAAAACTCCAGAAGGAGATTGGCATGGATGGATTTAGAAGCTATCCAGAAGAGAAACTGTTTGAGATAATAAGAAGAAAAGGACACAGATTTGCCCGGCAGAGAGCTGAGAGGATAGTAAAACTGAGAGAAAAAAAAGAATTTCTGCTTGAGATAGCAAAGGAAAAGGATGGAAAAGAGGCGAGGGAAAAGTTAGTGAAAGAGATTTACGGATACGGATACAAAGAGGCAAGCCATTTTTTGAGGAATATCGGATTTGAAGATGTGGCTATTATAGACAGGCATATATCCAGATTTTTGTTTGAGAAAGGCCTTGTAAAACCAAGAAAAACAATAACAAGAAAGGTTTATTTAGAGTGTGAACAGGCTTTAGAAAAAATTGCATCAGATTTAGGATTAACACAGGCAGAGCTTGACCTTTATATCTTTTACATAAAAACAGGAAAAGTCCTGAAATGATACACAGATTAAAAGAGCTTGCCGACAAAAACGGGATATCTCTGTCAGAAGACCAGCTGGAAAGATTCCAGACTTATCTTGATATGCTCTTTAAAGTGGAACAGGGTTTACAATCTCACATCAATAAGAAAAAAAGAAGAGGTAATAACAAAACATTTTTTTAGACAGTCTTTCCCCTTGTGAAACTGTTTGAAAAGAAAAATATACCTGTAGATGGAAAAGATATAGCAGATTTAGGCTCTGGAGCTGGATTTCCTGGAGTTCCCTGAAAATATATTATGAAAACAGGATAAACCTGTATCTGATAGAGGCAGTCCAGAAAAAATGCATATTTTTAGAGATGCTGAAAAAAGAACTTGACCTGAGCTATACAGTTCTCTGCAGAGAGAGCAGAAGATGTAAATCTACAGTCTGATATCGTGGTGAGCAGGGCAGCAGGAGAAACATTTACAGTGCTGAAATGGGCAAAGAATACTGTAAAAAAAGGTGGATATATCATAATAATGAAAGGCAAACAGGTAGAAGAAGAGCTGAGACCATTTACAGTCTCACTAAAGATGTATGGACTGCCTGAGAGGAAGTTTATTCTTATCCAGAAAAACTGATTGACCTCTGTCAATGCTCGTTTTCAGAAGTTTTCTTAAATTATAAACCGTTATTTCTTGCTTGTAATAATGAAAATTTTGTTATATCTTAAAAGTAATAACGGTTAAAGGAGCTGAAGATGAACGAGATAAGCTATCTGAGGGTATCGGTAACAGACAAATGTAATCTTAAATGTTTTTACTGCCGTCCAGACAACTCAGAGTTTGTTCCCCACGACGAGATACTCAGATACGAAGAAATAGCAAGACTTGTCAGAGCCATGACAAAATACGGTCTTAAAAAGGTAAGAATAACAGGTGGAGAGCCCCTTGTCCGTCCTCAGCTGGAAGAGCTTGTGAAGATGCTACGGGAGATACCACAGATAACAGACATCTCCCTGACCACAAATGGAATAACCCTTTCAAAACATGCAGAAAAGCTGAGAAAAGCAGGGTTAGACAGACTTAACATATCAATAGACAGCCTCAATCCTGAGCTGTTTTACCAGATAACAAAGGGCAGATTGGAAGATGTTTTAGAAGGGATAAAGGTCTCAAAAGAACTTGGATATAACCCTATTAAAGTTAATGCAGTTGTAGTGAAAGGATTAAACTGAAGATGAAGCTTTAGATTTTGTAGAGTTTGGAGCTGAATATGGGGTTGAGGTGAGATTTATTGAGATGATGCCTGTAGGAGGAGAGCTGATAAACTGGTCAGAGGATAAGGTTCAGCCTCTTGAAAAGATAAAAAATCAGATAGAGGGGAAATACGGAAAACTACTGCCTGCAATATCAATAGGAAGTGGTGCAGCAAGGGTTTACAGGGTTCCAAAATTAGGAACAAAAGTTGGGTTTATCACACCTATTTCCAATCCCTTCTGTGATGGCTGTTCAAAGCTCAGGCTTACAGCAGAGGGGCACATAAAGCTGTGTCTCAGGACAGATGAGGAGATAGACGCAAAACCGGTGATAAGAAACGGAACAGATGAGGATTTAGACAGATTTATCAAAAAGATTTTGATAGAAAAAGAGATATCCAATCAGAAGATAGTCAGCTCAGGGTATGCATTCTCCGACTGCAGAAGAATAATGACCAGCATAGGAGGATAGAGTAAGGTTATGTTATAATACAAATTTGTGAACATCAGTTTTATGAAGGGTATTTATTTTTAGGAAAGTCTTGTTTTATTTACATAACCTATGGGAGATTTCAGCAACTACAAGGCTATCGGTGGATTTAGCCTTAAATCTTAAGCAACTTTTTAATGTGGAGGTTGAATTTGCTGTAAATAAAAGAATAAAAATGATGTGAAAGACTTACCATTTAAACTTTATGTTTTAAATAAAGGTGAAATAGGTAAAGCTGTAGCTTTAGGTAAATTAATATCCGAAAGTAAGTATGATGTAGTATTAAGTTATAGTGCCTTATACAAAATATAATACTATCTTTTTCAAAACTTATTTATGCAAGAAAAGAGACTGTATATATTGGGTCAGTTCATAATTCAGATAATTATATGAATAATAAAGAGATTTATAAAATTCCTTATAGATATTTAATGAAAAAGATTTACGAAAACCTAGACGGACTTATAGTAGTTTCAAATTCAGTAAAAGATGATGTAAGAAAAGCTTTTTTGTAGACAGAAATAAAATGGAAACAATATACAATTACATTGACATAAAAAAGATAAGAGAGTTATCTAAAGAAGAAATTCCTACTGAAGAGAGAAGTATTTTTAATTTTCCTGTAATAATAAATGTTGGCAGAGTTGAAAACTCAGAAAGGACAAGAATATTTGATTAGGGCATTACCTTTAATAAAAAAGAGATTCCTGAAGCCAAAGTGGTAACCATTGGTGATGGATGTCTTTGAGCCAGTATTTAAGACGTATAGCTGAAATGCTGAAAGTAAAAAATAATGTTATTTTTTAGGATATAAAAAAACTCTTTTAAATATGTATACCGTTCAAAGGTTTTTGCTTTTCCTTCTCTGTACGAGTAGGCGTAGGAAATGTAGTGTTAGAGTCTCAGGCCCTTGAATTCCTGTCGTAGCTTTTGAAAGTCAAGGTGGTCATGTAGATGTTTTGCGAAATTCAGGAATTTTAGTACCTTTCAAAGATATAAATAAGCTTGCATATGAGATAATAAAACTACTAAAAGATGAAAGATTAAGAAAAATTTATTCAGAAAAAGCTTTAAAAAATGTTGAGCATTATTCTGCAGAGAAAGGAGCTGAAAGATATTATGAATATTTCCTAAAGAAAAAGAAAGAAAAAAGTAATCATGCCTGAGCTTTCCCTTTCGGTTGCGATTATTTCTTATAATGAGGAGGAAAATATAGGAAGAACCCTGTCTGCAGTTAGAGATATAGCATCTGAAGTTATTGTTGTTGACAGTGGTTCAACAGACAGAACTGTTGAAATAGCAAAAAGCTTTGGAGCTGAGGTTTTTATTGAGGAATGGAAAGGTTTCAAAGAGCAGAAAAATTCAGCATTAAAAAATGCTCTCAGGAATGGATACTGTTTTTAGACTGCGATGAGGTTGTCTCACAGGAGTTGAAAGAATCTATTATAAGTGCAGTAAAACGGCCCTTTGCTGACGGATATATGGTTAACAGGAAAACGGTTTATCTCGGTAAACCTCTAAATCATGCATGGCAGCCTGATTGGAATTTGAGGCTGGTAAAAAAGTCTGCAAATCCCCGGTGGGAAGGTGGAGATATCCATGAATATCTTGTTATAGATGGTAGGGTCTCAAAACTGTCAGGATATCTGTTTCACTACTCTTATAAAAACATAAAAGACCATTTCACAAAAGTGGTAAACTACTCATACATTGCTGCAAAAGAGATGCACAGGAAAAGGAAGAAGTTTAAGATAAGAAAGATATTTCTCAACCCGGCGGCATCATTTGTGAGAGAGTATATACTCAAAAGAGGTTTTTTAGACGGCATCAGGGGGCTGATTGTTGCTGTCAGTGCCACATATTACAGCTTTTTAAAATATATATACCTGTGGGAGATGGAAAGAAAAGATGGAAAAGATTAGTGTTGTAATTCCTGTTTACAACGGTGAGAGGTATATAAAAGATGCTGTAGATTCTGCTTTAAATCAGAGTTATGAAAACATTGAAGTGATAATCATCAATGATGCATCTACAGATAGGACAGAGGATATTATATTTCAGCATTTTGGGAATCTTTTAGGCAGTAAAATAATTTATCACAGAAACAAAACCAACAGAGAGAGAGCTTACAGTAGAAATAAAGGAGTTGAGCTTTCTTCTGGGAAATACATATTTTTTCTTGATTATGACGATAAGTGGAAAACTGATTATCTGAAGGAAAGTGTAGAGTACCTGAAAGATTACGATATTGTTTACTCTTTTCCTAAAACATTTATAAACAGTAAGGGAGAAGTTATCAGAAAGTCAAAAAAGATTACTATCTGAAAAAGAGATTATCTTCTCTGGACTTATTGGATACCCTTCTGCTACGGGAATCAGAAAGGATAAATTTTTGCCGTATTTAGACAGGTATCTTATCAGAGAAGACTGGGAACTTTTTCATAAGAGCTTACCTGAATAAATTGAAAATAAAAATTTTGGACAATGACAAGGTCTTAATGAGAGAGCATTCAAACAGAACAAGCAGAAATTTACAGTTCTACAAGGCAACGCTGACAGCTTTTAGGGATTACTATGACAGAGTTCCAGCAGATGTTAAGGCAGATTTTATGTTTCATGTAGGGAGGTGTGTTGTGAGATTTGGAGATTTATCTTGTAGGATGGAAACTTGTTTTGAAAAAGCTTGAAAGAAAACCCTGTCCTGATAAAAGACAGGAGAAAGGCTCTCTCTGTTTTAAAAGGGGAGTAAGAATAGACAGGGCTGTAAAGCTACTTTTTAATACCAACTAATATCCCATCTCTGACAGGCAGTATAACAGAAAAGTAGTTTTCAGACATATACCTGTTGAAGCTGTCTAAAACTTTTGCCTTTCTGTCTTCTTTTTCAAACACAACCTTTCCCTGATACAGAACATTGTCAGCAATAACGATACCATCTTCAGAAAGGTTCTTTTCAAGTGTCTGAATGGCTTCTAAGTATCTGACCTTCTCTAAGTCTAAAAAAAGAATGTCAATATTTCTGTATTCCTGCCCTATACTGATGGCATCTCCAACCCTGAAACAGATTTTATCTAACAGATTTCCCTCTTTAAAAAACTCCTTTGCTAAATTTATGTTTCTCTCTGAATAATCAATCAGACACAACCTTACCATTTTTTAATCCTTTTGCAAAAAAATATCCAGAATATCCAAATCCTGAGCCGATTTCCACAATCAACTGTGGTTTTTTTATTTTTGTTATCAGGTACAGCAGTTCCCCCCCTTCTCTGCCTATAATAGGAAAATCTACCTTCCGGGCATAATTTTCCATTTTCTTTATCACAGGGTCTTCTATGTCTATAAGGCTTTTCAGGTATTTTTCAACTTCTGGATTTATTATCTGATACATTATTCTACCTTTAAATAAAAAGGTCAAAGGGATATTATATTTATAGATTTGATATATTTCAAACAGGAATAAATTGTAGAGGAAAAAGAGAAGAACCATGAGAAAAACACCTTTCAAGATAGATATGCCTTTTCCTCCTGCAGGAGACCAGCCAAAGGCAATACAGCAGCTTCACGAAAATCTGAAGTCTGGAATTGATGAACAGGTTCTCCTTGGAGCCACAGGAACAGGAAAAACGATAACATTTGCCAGTGTTATAGAAAAATACGGCAGACCTGCCCTTGTTCTTACCCATAACAAAACATTAGCTGCCCAGATTTACAGGGAGCTTAAGGAGCTGTTTCCAGACAATGCTGTTGAGTATTTTGTTTCTTATTATGATTACTACCAGCCAGAAGCCTATGTACCAGAGAAGGACCTTTACATAGAAAAGGACAGCTCAATCAACGATGCAATAGACAGACTGAGACACTCAGCTACAAGAAGTCTTATAGAAAGGCCTGACACGATAGTTGTTGCTTCCGTTTCATGTATATATGGTCTTGGAACTCCTGAGTTTTACGAGAAATTAAGGCTTCACCTGTATGTTGGTCAGCCTATTGACAGACAGGATTTATTGAGGAGGTTAGTAGAGCTTCAGTATGTGAGAGATGATTTCTCTTTCAAAAGGGGGACATTCTGTGTAAAAGGGGATACTGTTGAGATACTCCCTTCCCACACAGAGGATGTAATTCTGAGGGTGGAGTTTTTTGGAGATGAGATAGAAAGCATAACAGAGCTTGACCTGTTTAACAGGAATGTAAAAAGAAAACTGAATACAGCTGTTATATTCCCTGCAAGTCACTACGTCATTCCCCGTCCTGACATGGTGGACGCGATAAAACAGATACAGATAGATTTAGAAAAAGAGGTGGAGGAGTTTAGAAAACAGGGGAAAGAGATAGAAGCAAACAGGTTGTGGCAGAGGACAAATTACGACATTGAGATGATGCTTGAACTGGGAACCTGCAAAGGGATAGAGAACTACTCAAGGTATTTTGATGGGAGAAAGCCGGGAGAGCCTCCATACACCCTGATTGACTATTTTCCAGAAGATTTTCTGCTGATAATAGATGAGTCCCACGTAACTATTCCCCAGATAAGGGCAATGTACAATGGAGATAGAAGGAGAAAGGAAAACTTGGTTAAATACGGCTGGAGAATGAAGTCAGCTTATGACAACAGGCCTCTGAAATTTGAAGAGTTTGTGGAAAAGATTCAGAAGGCTATATACGTATCTGCAACACCTGCCCAGTGGGAAATTGAAAGGTCAAAAGGGGTTATTGTGGAACAGATAATAAGACCTACAGGTCTGTTAGACCCTGAGGTTGTTATAAAGCCAACAGAGGGACAGATTGACGACCTGATAAATGAGATATGGAGTGTGAAAGAAAGAGGAGAAAGGGCTATTGTTATAACGCTTACAAAGAAAATGGCAGAAAACTTAGCAGACTACCTGATAGAAAGGGATATAAAGGCTGTTTATCTTCATTCGGAAATAGATACAATAGAGAGGGCAAAGATTATAAAAGAGCTCAGAGAAGGAAAATACGATGTTATCGTGGGGGTCAATCTGTTGAGGGAAGGTATAGACATGCCAGAGGTATCCCTCGTTGCAGTTTTGGATGCAGATAAGGAAGGATTTTTAAGGTCAACAACTGCACTGATACAGATAATAGGTAGAGCAGCAAGGAATGTTAACGGTAAGCCATTCTTTATGCAGACAGGATAACACCTGCAATAGAAAAGGCTGTTGAAGAAACAGAGAGAAGAAGAAAAATCCAGATGGAATACAACAAAAAACATAACATCACACCCCAGACAGTATCAAAAGAGATAAAGGAACTTATATCTCTTGAAGAGATAGGTATTTATGAAATGCAGGAGTATCTGCCAGAGGATGTAGAAACAGAAGAAGACCTTATGAGGAAGATAGGGGAGCTTGAGAAAGAGATGTGGCAGGCAGCTGAAAGCTGGGAATTTGAAAGGGCAGCTGAAATCAGAGACCAGATAGAAAAGCTGAGAAAGTTGGTGGGAGTTTTTTAATAATTTCCACTAAATTTAATAGTTCCCATGCCGATAATATAAACAGAACAACAGGTAAGGTGATAGATATGTTCCACTACAGACAGGTAAGTTCAGAGCTTTTGATACTGATGCTATTTTTACTGCTGTTTGCTTTTGTTTTTGCTGCAGACTATCTACTTATGCCAGAAATATCCGCTCCACAGGTAAGTATAAAGGTAAATTTTTAGATGTAAATATCCACTTTTCTCCCTTTTATGCCTTTACCTTTTTTTGCCTGTTTTTTTTCTTTTTTCTTCCTGTAGAGATGCCACAGCCTGCGCTGTGATTTCTCATCTGAAATGGGCTTTATTCTCAAGACATAATCTATCTGTGGCCAGTCCATAACAAACCCTCCACACCCCTAAATATATGTTAAAAATTATAACATTGCAAATAATTATATTCCTATTTTTTTCTTTTTTCCTGCACTGATGGAGGTATCTCTAAGGTAAAGACTGTCAGTAGCCATATAAAAGTTATAACTCCAAGGAAAATGAACACATAGTCATGTCCAAACTTCAGGAGGTATCCTGCAACAGCACCGCCAACAAAAGCTCCTAAAAACTGGGAAGTGTTAAACACCCCTGAAGCTGTTCCTTTAACCTGAGGTTTTGCATATCTGCTCATAAGGGAAGGCATAATAGGTTCAAGCATCATAAACCCTGTGAAATAAACAATTATTGCTATCACAGCAGGAACAAAATAGGATTCAAACTTCATAAACAGGCCAAAGGACAGAATCAGTATAAATATACCTAATATTTTTACTTCTTTTATCAGTCCCTTTTTCTCTGCAATGATGGTTGAGGGAACCATAAAGGTAAGCCCTACAAGGAACATAATAAGGTAAACCTTCCACAGTTCCTGAACATCCATAAACTGTTTTAGAATAAGTGGAGCAGATGTAAAAACAGCAGTCAGTCCCATGTGGAGAACAAACATACCAAAATCCATCTTCAGCAGGTTTACATCTCTCAAAACGGTTCCTAAATAAGAACCGGTAAACTCTGCATCTTCATGGTGAACTGTTTTTTCAGGTTTGGGCAGTCCAAATATGATGTAGGGAAGGGAAAAGAAAGCAAGGAGTGCTGTAACCAAATACTCCTGCCAGTTCAAAATGGGAGGCAATCCATGGTCCTAAAACCATCCCAAAGGCAAATGCCATCCCTATAGATGCACCTATTGTTGCCATTGCCCTTGTTCTTATCTCTTCTCTTGTAAGGTCTGCTATCAGAGCTATCACAACAGAAGATACAGCTCCCATTCCCTGAAGAAGTCTTCCTGCGATAAGAAGGTGTATATTCTGCTCTAAAGAGGCATACGCTGCAAGGAGACTACCAAATATAAATATTATGGTGGAGAATATAAGTATAGGTATCCTTCCTATTTTATCACTGAGAAGTCCATAGGGTATCTGGAAAAAGGCCTGCGTTAATCCATACGCACCGATGGCAATACCAACTAAAAATGATGTGGCACCGGGAAATTCATGGGCATAGATACTGAGAACGGGAAGAGCTAAAAACAGTCCAAGCATCCTCAGAGAAAAGATTGATGCCAGTCCAAGTGTGGCTTTTTTTTCTTTAAAGGTAAAATCTCTGTCTATCAACTGTTTTACCTCTTATTTGGTTAGTTTTCATTAACAATTATAGACCTATTACACAGGATGGTAAAATGAAATAAATCAGATTGTCAGTCTTCAATGCCCAGTAGAGACAGGAATCTTTTTGAAGTTCTCTTCTGTTTTGTTCTTTTTGTATATTTTTGCAAGCTCAATCAGTTTTTTTTCTGTCAAATGGCGGAAGGTACTTGTGTCCTTCTGTAAGGATAAACTGAAGAAGCTGGTTCACATTCTGGATGTTTTTTCCCTGTCTTGCCCTCTCGAAATCTATCAGATATACTCTAAGATTATCATCTACCAAAACATTTGTGTAAGGTCTGTGCATCTCTTCTTTGTTTATTCCCAGTCTGTCTAACATTCTTGCCTGTTTTAGAAGCTGGGATGTGATTACTTTTCCATTTTTTTGGTTTATCACCTTTTTTAGAGGTTTTCCCTGTATGAATTGATATGCGATGAAGTCTTCCCCTGTTAAAAAAATTTTTCCACCTATTCCATATTGATTGATGACTTCCAATATTTTTCCTTCCTTCTGGATGTTGGGAATAAACTGCTCCTCTGATGCAACCTTAAAGGCAAGGTCTTTACCATTTAATCTGCCTCTGTAAATAATCCCCCTCCATCCTTCTCCTATTATTTCTAAGTTTTCTATTTTGTTTTTTATCTCTTCAAATCTCATATTCGTAGTGCTGTGAGTAGAAGTTTACTATTATCTCAACTATCTCGTCTAAGTCGTCAACAACCTGAAACAGACTGAAGTCTTCAGGGGATATGTATTCTCCAGTTAAAACAGTTTCCTTTATCCAGCTGACAAGACCAGTCCAGTATTCACTGCCGTAAAGGATAACAGGGAAAGGTTTCAGTTTTTTTGTCTGTATCAGAACGAGTGTTTCTGTAAGCTCGTCAAGGGTTCCATATCCTCCAGGAAACAGTACATAAGCTGTTGCATACTTGTTGAACATAACCTTTCTGGCAAAAAAATATCTGAAATTTAAGGTTACTGTTGCATATTTATTAGGAAATTGCTCCATAGGAAGGGTTATATTCAGTCCTACAGATTTTCCACCTGCTTCTTTTGCTCCCCTGTTTCCTGCTTCCATTATTCCTGGACCACCACCTGTTATTATGGAAAATCCCTTTTCCACTAACTTTTTTGCCAGCTCTCTTGCAGCTTCATAATATTTGTTACCTTCTTTTACCCTTGCTGAGCCATAAAATGTTACTGCCGGTATAAACTCAGGCATAATCTCAAATCCATCAACAAAGTCCCCAATAATTCTGAACAGTCTCCATGCATCTTCCTTTTTCAGTTCGTTGATAAAATACTTTTCCATCTTCTACCTCTTTGATCTTGCTTCTTCTAATAGTGTAACAGCTTCCTTTACTCCCATGGAAGCTGCCTTCTCTAAGTCTTCAATAGCTTTTCTGTATTCTCCTCTGATGTAGTTTCCACGTTCGTAGTAGAGTTTACCTCTGAGAAAATATGCTTTTCCATTTTCAGGATTCAGCTTTATTACAGAAGACAGGTCATTTATGGCCTTTCTGTAATCTTTGAGATTTAAGTATGCAAGGGCTCTAAGATAGTAAACTTTTTCTTTTTTGTGTCCTTTTTTGATAGCTTTTGTAAGATAAGTTATAGCTCTTAGATAGTTTTTTCTGTCGTAGTATATCCTCCCTATATAGTAGTAAGCTCCCTTTTGTGTACTCCCTGTTTTCGTGCTTTCAGGGAAAAGCTGGAGAGCTTTAGTTGGGTTTTTCTCATAGTAAAGGCTGTAGGCCCCCATTATATAGTTGGCAAGTCCACTGTATTCTGGAATGTTAGCAATTTTTTCTGCATAATCCTTTGCTTTTTTCAGGTTTCCTAATTTTGCATATATCCTTGCAAGGATGGAGACAGTTTCTGGATTTTCTCCGTATTTTGATGTGTATTTCTCAAAGTATTGAGCAGCCTTTTTGTAGTTGTTTTCTACAATGTATATCTTCCCCAGATAGTAGAGCAGTTTTTTGTTGTCAGGTTTTATCTCCTCAGCTTTCTTCAGATAGTCATAAGCTGTTGAGTACATACCTGAGATAAACTGCTTCCTTCCGACGGAAAGATAAGCATTAAACAGATAATCTTTCAGCTTTTCTTTCTGTGATTTATCTGTTTTTACTGCCTTGACGAAATACTGGATAGCCTTTTCGTACTTTTTCTGATTGTAAAATCTTTTACCTATCTGTATATACGAGGAGGAAATTTTGCTTTTCAGTTTTTCTTCAAGGGTTTTATCTAAGTCAATTGCCCTATTGAAGTTTTTTAAAGCTGTAAAATACTTTTTCTGTTTGAATGCTTTTTCTCCCAATCTCAGATATAAAACAGCCTCTTTTTTCTTTATTTTCTGACTTTTCAGTTTCCTGTAGTATGCGAGAGCTTTTTCTATACTGCCTATTTTTTCGTAGCATTCTGCAGTCCATAAGTATAATCTCAGAATTCTTACTTCCGTAGGATATGGCTTTTTTAAAGTAATTAATCGCCTGAGGGCATCTGTTTTTGTTTTTTTCTTCTTTCCCAAGTTCAGAGTATATGGTTGAGAGTCTGTTTTTTATCTTTTTCTTAAGGGAAGAATCAATCTTTAGTGCATTTATGTAATATTTTTCAGCTTTTCTGTATCTCTTCCATGAAAAGTAAATCTCTCCAAGAGAGAGAAAATCTGAGGGTCATCCTTTATACGAAGGGCTTTAGATAGATATTCTTCAGCTTTCTTTGGATTTCCTTCTTTCAGCTTTAAAAATCCCAGTTTTTTGTAGGCTATAAATAGCCTGTCCTTTACTTTCTCCATGTTGTTTACTTTCTGTAAGTACAGTACAGCCTTACTGTAATCTTCCTTTTTCAGATATATGTCTCCCAGTACCGTCAGAGCTTCAGGATTTTCTCCATACTTTGATATAACTTCCTTAATCAGTTTTTCTGCTTTTTCATACTCACCTGTTGTAAATAGAATTTTCCCATAGAGGATAACTGCCTCCATGTTGTCTGGATTTAGATTGAGGGATTTTTCAACAAGTTTCTGGGCTTCTAAAATATCAAATCTGTCATACGACTTTTTTGCAAGTAGAAGATAAACATAGGGGTCTTCTATCTTTTTTAAAAAAATTTCTTCAACATCTATTTTTGATAGAAGATACTCTATCTTAGGAAGTACTGAGCTGTTATCAACATTTAGATTTTTTGCTTTCAGCGCTATTTCCAGTGCTTCTACATATTTTCCTTCTGCTATGTATTCATTTATATTCTTCATGTATATCTCAAAAAGCTTCTTCTTTAAAGATGGCTGGTCTGTATAATCCAGAATAAGCTCATAGTAGTAAGCTGCCCTGTCCAGATTTCCCTGTTTTGTGTGTTTTTTTGCAGCCTCTTCTGATAAAAAGATGATTTTTCCTATCAGTTTTTTCTTCAGCCGTTGAATGTCTCTGTCTCTCTTGAAAGGTGATTCTTCAATCTCTTTAACTGCATTCTGATATATTGTTATGTTGTTTTCAATATCTTCTATGGAGCCAAAAAACTTTGCGGTTTTCAGGTATGTATCAATTTTCTGTTTTAATCTTCTTTTTTCTTTCATAAGAGCTTCCAACTGCTTCTCATTAATCCATTTTCCGTTGTAGAATATAAAGCCTTTTGCAACCTTCTGTAGTATAGGGTCATTTTCTATTCTTTCTTTTAATTTCTGTATCTCATTTCTTTTGATAAGTTTTAAAATTATAAGGTCATTGTATCTCTTCAGAGCTCTGTCGAAGAACATTTTTGCTTTCTTGTATTCTTTTTTCTGGTAGTATTTCTCCCCTTCTTTGACCATTTCTGTTGACAGCTCGTATATTTCCTTTTCTTCAAGGAGATGTATTGCAGAAAATATTAAAAGTGATATGATAAGAAGTGATAAAAGAATTTTTGTATTTCTGTTGAGCCTCTTCACTACCTGACCTCTTCAAAATATTTATTATAAATGTTTATGTATCTGTTTTTTTCCTCCACAAATCTTTTTATTATAGGAGATATCTCGTTTAAGATTGACTGGTCTTCTTTCTGTATGTTCATTGCGGTGGATATCTCTTTACTGAGAGTTTTCTTCCTTCCAAGAAAGAGATAAAAGTCATCTATATTTATTCTGACTAATGTTTTTAAATTTTCAATTATTTTCAGATAAATCTTCGTTCTGCTGTCCTTTACCTGTTTTCCTGCTCTGTACAGGCTAAAGTTTCTTTTTACTTCTCTTATTATGTATCTGTTTCTTTTCATATCATTTATCAGCTGCCCAAATGCCTTTTCTAACTCCCTGAAAGTACTCTAAGATATACTCTTTATTGGTAAAAAACAGCCATGAATTTTTTACACCTTCAAGATTTTTTATGTAGTAATGGAGCACATTTTTTGCTACGGTAAATCTGTGTATAACTTCATCATCTAACAGGTCTTTCATTCCTGTTATTAGATATTCAAGAAGGGCATCTGTATGTTCGAGTGTAGCAAATATTTTTGCGTCTGTTTTTATAAAAGTATCTATAACTTCCGTGTCGTTTGCTTTATACGCCCAGTACAGGAAGTAAAGGAAATCTTTGTGTAGATTGACATAATTTGACAGGTAAAGTCTCTCAAGTATTTTTGCAGAGTTTATATCTTTATTTTCCTGATAGGAAAGTTTACAGTACTTAACTGTTTTTGCCCTGTATTCAGCAGGATATTTTTTTATGTAGTCTTCTTTAAGATATTCCTCCTGGAATTTTTTGTAATATTTTTTACATAAAACAGGCAGAATTGCAGGGTCTTTTTCTTCTGGTAGAGTATTTCCAGTTCATCTGCGTCAAAATTTTCGTAATTGATACAGGAGTATAAAGACAGAAATGGAAGGATAATGAAAATAAACTTTAATGTTCCTTGCACGTAATCCCACCCTTCTTTATTTTATATTTATTTTATAAATATATTGTCTTTTTAATCCTTTGTGAATATTTATCTTATTCTGTGTTTTACAAGATTCCTCATTTTTTGCTGCTGCTTTTTAACAAAGTTTATTATATGTGTTTCTTCTTTATTTTTTATATTGTTGAACTTTATACCGTAACACACTGTTGTTTTTCTCTCCAGGAGATTAACAACAGTTCCTTTTAACTGAAATTTCTTTCCATCAAGTGAGAAGTTCAGCCATATTTCCGTTCCAACAGATAGATTAAATCTTGTTCTCTGGGAGGCAGGAATACAGATTTTCATTCCTCCTGCACTTATATCTTTTGCATTCCCCTCAAGCCATTTTACTTCTGAGCTGTTTTCGGAAATCTTTCCAACACTTACTGGCATGTCAACTTCTATTCTTGCATACTGCCTTCTCTGGATTCTTTTAAGCTCTGAGTGGTGAGGAATTTTGAGTATCCTTTTTTCTCCTTCTGTTATAACTTCTGCAACATTACCTTCCATAACATAGATAGCATCGTCTCTTCTGAGAAACTGTATCTTGACTGTTTTATCTTTTAAATCTGGAGGATTGGGTATGTCAATAAGAAGCCAGTACATAAATTTTTCGTCTTTGTCGTAAAGTGATACGTGGAATGTTTTATCCTGATATGTGAACCTTCCGCTCTGGAAAACATCTATATCCTTTGTTGAACCAAGAGGAATAAAAGAAGGTATAAAATCAAAACCTAATTTTTTTCTTGTGTCCTGTATAAGCTGTTCATCATAGTCAGGATTCTCCTGAATGTACAGGTCTACGGCTTTTTCAAATGATGCTTTGACCTCAAGGGAAAGAAAAGGGTCTCTGCCTAATTTTGTTGAGTACTTCCACAGTATTTCACCTGCTTTTTCAGACAGACCTTTTTCTTTTATTGTTTTTATAAACAGTTTTTTCAGAAATTTTGCTTTTATAGCTTTACGGAAGTTCATGATAAACAGGAATGTTACAATGAGAAAAAGTATAATAAAGATAAGAATCAGAAGTTCTGTTGTTTTGGTGTCTGTTGCAGCACGGAAAGACTGAATGGCAGCTACTTTATCTTCCAAGTTTTTTTCCTGTTTTTTATAGAAATTATACAGAAATATATAGGAATATAAAAGGGGGGAGAAACCCCCTCTGTCTTAAATATCGTAGTAGAGCTCAAACTCTTTTGGATGGGGAACAAGTCTTATCGCATCAACCTCTTCCTGCTTTGTTTCTATCCACATATTGATAAAGTCCTCATCCATTACACCACCTTTTGTGAGGAATTCCATGTCTTCTTTCAGGGCATCAATTGCTTCCTGCAGTGAGGCAGGTGTTGATGGGACGCTTGCAAGTTCTTCAGGTGGAAGTGAGTATATATCTTTGTCTAATGGCTCCCCGGGATGAATCTGGTTCTCAATTCCGTCTATAGCAGCCATCAGCAGTGCTGTAAATGCAAGGTATGGATTTGATGAAGCGTCAGGGAATCTAACCTCAATTCTTTTTGCTTTTGGTGACGCTGAACCCATAGGTATTCTGATAGCTGCAGACCTGTTCCTTGCAGAGTAAGCTAATCTTACAGGTGCTTCAAATCCAGGAACAAGTCTGTGGTAGGAGTTTGTTGTTGGATTTGTAAATGCTGCTATTGCTTTTCCATGTTTTATGATGCCACCTATTGCATACAGTGCAACTTCAGAAAGACCTGCATACTGGTCTCCAGCGAACATATTTTCTCCACCTTTCCATATGGAAAAGTGGGTGTGCATTCCTGAACCATTATCCCCGGCAATTGGTTTTGGAAGGAATGTTACATACTTTCCGTGTCTGTACCCAACATTTCTCAGGACGTACTTGTATTTGAGAACATTGTCTCCTGTTGTAACAAGGTCAGAAAATCTGAAGTTTATCTCTCCTGTCCTGCAGTTCCAACCTCGTGGTGTTCTCTTTCTACTGTTATACCTACTTCTTCCAGTGTTTTTACCATATCCATTCTGATTTCTGCCATCTTGTCTAATGGAGGAACAGGGAAGTAACCTCTTTTGTAAGGTGTTTTGTATCCAAGGTTCGGCATCTCTTCCCTTGCAGTATTCCACCATCCTTCAACAGAGTCTATCTCATAGTAGGCTATGTTTGGTCCATTAACAAATTTGATATCATCAAATATAAAAAATTCAGCTTCCGGTCCAAAATAGGCTATATCACCGATTCCTGTTGATTTGAGGAACTCAATGGCCTTTTTTGCTATCTGTCTTGGGTCTCTGTTGTAGGGTTCTCTTGTGATAGGATCCTCAACATCACATACGAGAGAGATTGTTGGGTCTTCAATAAATGGGTCAATAAAGGCAGATTTTGGGTCTGGTATCAGAAGCATGTCAGATTCCTGAATTCCCTTCCAGCCTCTGATGGAGGAACCGTCAAAAGGAATTCCGTTTTCAAAGCTCTCTGCTGAGAACTCATGGGCTGGAATTGTGAGGTGTTGCCACTGACCGAATGGGTCAGAAAACTTCAGGTCAATAAAGGCAATGCCTTTTTCAGAAATAACCCTTAAAACATCGTCTGGTGTCTGGCACTGAATCATAGCCATAGAATAAACCTCCTGATTATTTATTTAGATTGCTTCCGGTCCTCTTTCTCCTGTTCTTATTCTTATGACATCTTCAATAGGAATAATGAATATCTTACCGTCTCCAATTCTTCCTGTTCTTGCTGCATTTGCGATGGTTTCTACTACCTTTTCAACCATTGAGTCGTCAACAACAATCTCTATTTTCAGTTTTGGAAGAAAATCAATCACATATTCTGCTCCTCTGTAGAGCTCTGTATGACCTTTCTGCCTTCCAAATCCCTTTGCTTCTGAAACAGTCATACCGTAAACGCCAATTTCTGTCAGAGCATCCTTTACTTCGTCAAGCTTAAAGGGTTTGATAATCGCTTCTATCTTTTTCATCTACAACCTCCAGTTTACTGATATTTTTATATTGCAAAAAACTTGCCAAATTTCTATAGCCTTTTAGCATAGATAACTGAAAATAGCTGCATATTTTATGTGCATCTGTTGCACCTTTTTTATGCATTCAGGTCAAAAACGACCATTTTAATCTCTGTATAATCCTCAATGGCAAATTTTGGACCTTCCCTTCCTATTCCGCTTCCCTTTACACCACCATAGGGCATGTTGTCAGCTCTGAATGTTGGTATGTCATTTATTACAACTCCACCAACCTCTGCCTGCTGTATAAACTTCCATGCATTGTTTATGCTGTTTGTGAACACTCCCACTTGAAGACCGTAGTTTGATTTGTTAACCAGTCTTATAGCCTCGTCTATATCTCTGAACTTTTTTACTGTTACCACAGGGGCAAATGCTTCTTCGTAAAACAGTTTAGACTCTTCTGGAACATCAGTTATAACCGTTGGCTGGAATACAGTTTTTTCCTTTGCACAGGCTATTCCTCCCTTTACAACTTTTGCTCCCTTTTCAACAGCTTCCCTTATCCAGGACTGGATTCTGTTTACTTCGTCAACTGTTATTACTGGGCCAACATCTGTTTTTTCATCCATAGGGTCTCCAAATTTGAGCTTTGAAACTTCTTCTTTTAAAAGCTGTTGAAACTCCTCTGCAACATCTTCGTGAACTAATATTCTCTGGACAGATATACACACCTGTCCTGCAACAGCAAAACCTCCTAAAACAGACTTCTTTGCTGCCTTTTCAAGGTCTGCATCTCTATCAACAACAACAGCAGAGTTTGAGCCAAGTTCCATAACAATCTTTTTCAGCCCTGCCTGTTTTGCTATTATCTCTCCAACCTTAAGACTTCCTGTGAAAGAAACAACCCTGACATCTAAGTGCGTTGTCATAGCCTGACCAACATCTGCAAAACCAGGAATAATAGAGACAGCTTCTTCAGGCACTCCAGCCTCTAAGAACAGCTGACATAGCATCGTTGGTGATAGAGGAGTTCTTTCGCTTGGTTTAAGCACAAAGGGGCATCCTGCTGCTATTGAAGGGGCAATTTTGTGGGCAGTCAGGTTCAGTGGAAAATTAAACGGTGTTATTGCGGCAACAATACCTGCCGGCTCTCTGAAGTAAAACCCTTTTTTTCCTTTTCCGTTTGGAACTGAGTCAATATGAACATACTCTCCATGTATTCTTTTTGCTTCCTCAGCAGAAATGGTTATGGTTGAAATACATCTTTCAACTTCTGTTCTTGCTTCTCTTATTGTTTTTCCTACTTCATAAACGATAGTTTTAGCAAACTCCTCTTTTTTTTGTTCTAAAAGATGTGCAACATTCATCAGTATTCTGTATTTTTCGTAGGAGCTGAGTTTTTTTAGTTTTTCAAGACCAATTTTTGCCTTTTCTACTGCTCTGTGAACATCCTCTGGAGAACCTTTTGGAACCTGACCAATTATTTGCTGTGTATATGGATATATAACATCTATTTTTTCTTCTTTATCTACAGGTTTTCCGCCTATTATCATAGGTAAGGTAATCATCTGTCTGACCTCCCACTTTATAATAAATTTTAATACAAAAATTGTTATATTTATACAAAAAGTGAAGGTGAGGTATGCTTGAATACATAAAAGGAAAGATTGTAGATAAGGGAACAGATTTTGTTGTTGTTGAGGTAGGGAGTATCGGTTTTTTTGTTTACACCCCATCTGATTTTAATGTGGACTCCTTTGAGGAGATTTTTGTAAAGATGTTTATAAAGGAAGAAAGTCCTGTGATGTATGGCTTTAAAACAAGAGAAGACAGGGATTTGTTCGTTCAGCTCTTATCTGTCAGTGGTGTGGGAGTAAAACATGCTTTTTCTATCCTGAGCCGATACACTGCCGGAGAGCTGTTGGAGATATTAGAGGAAGGAGATATTGAAGCATTAACAGATGTTCCCGGCATTGGTAAAAAAACAGCCCAGAGGATTATGCTGGAACTTAAGGGAAGAATTGATTTTATAAAAAATGAACTTGTGGAAGATGTTGTTAATGCCCTTATAAATCTTGGTTTCGAAAAAAAAGAGGCATTTTTCGCTGCTAAGGAAGCAGTTAGGGAAACAAAAGATCTGGAAACAGCAATAAAAAAAAGCCCTTCAAAAAATAACGGAAAAAAGATAGAATTTTATAGTTTTATATCAACATATAAAGAAGGTGAAAGGGCATTGTGGATATTAGGACAGCACGATGAACCAGTAAGGAAGACGAGAAATTCCATATTAGAACTTGTTGGCAATACTCCTCTTATCAGGTTAGACAAATCCCTTCCTGATGATATAAAAGAAAAACCTGTTGAGATATACGCAAAGTTAGAAGGATACAATCCGGGAGGCTCTGTAAAAGACAGACCTGCAACAAGAATGATTGTTGAGGCTATAAGTTCAGGAAAACTAACAAAGGACAAAATCATATTAGATGCTACATCAGGTAATACAGGTATTGCCCTTGCAATGGTAGGAACAGCTTTAGGTTACAGGGTTGAACTTGCAATGCCTTCCAATGTCAGTGAAGAGAGGAAAAGGATAATTCAGGCTTACGGTGCAAAGATACATTATACAGACCCACTTCAGAGCACAGATGGTGCAATTATCTATGTCAGGGAACTTATTGAAAAATATCCAGACAGACAATGATTACATATGACCAGTATAATAACGATGCCAACTGGCGTTCCCATTTTTATTCTACTGCTGTGGAGATATGGAAACAGACGGAAGGTAGAATAACCCACTTTATTGCAGGTATAGGAACAGGTGGAACTATAATGGGAACAGGGAGAAGGCTAAAGATATTCAATCCTGATATTCAGATTATAGGAGTTCAGCCTGACAGTCCTTTTCATGAATTGAAGGGTTGGAATGTATAGAAACTTCAATAAAGCCGGGAATATTTGATGAAAACCGCTTCAGACAGAACAATGTTTATAGAACAGATTCATCTTTCTTCTGGCTTAGAAACTTCTGCTAAAAAGAAGGGGTATTTGTAGGACAGTCTTCTGGAGCGGCATTTGAGGCGGCCATTCAGATGGCAAGAGAGATAAAGGAAGGGGTTATTGTATTTGTGTGTCCTGATGGGGGAGAGAAATATCTCACAACTGCCCTGTGGGAGTATTAAAGGTCTGCATTATCTGCTTCCACTGCATTAATCAGTTTTTCTGATATGTCTGGAAGAGCAGCTCTTACCCTGACCCAGGCAGACATAAGGGGAACTCCAATCGGGTCATTTCTGAAATCCTCTTCTGCCATCTTTAAAGCCTGAACAAATGCCTCTATTGCTTCAATCCCTGCCGTGCCTGTCGTATTCTAAACCGTTTATCAGGGACAGAGCGTTGTATTTCTCAATTGCATATCTTGCCTCCTGCAGATATGTAGTTATCAGCGTTCTGAAAAAGCTGTCAGAAAACACGAATCCGTCGTGGGCCAAAACTCTGAAAAGTGTTTTTGCTATGTCTGCTGCCATTTTTACCGAGGCCCTCTCTGGAAAGGTACTCCCTTTTTGAGCACCTGATGTTTGTGCTCGTAGGTTTCCATAACCTCAACCTGACACACCCTGTTGAAAGATGTGTTGTTGTAGACCTCACTGAGCATGGAAACCTCCAATCCCCATGTTGGAGATATTCTTATACCCCGGGCTAAGCTTCTGATAAAGGCAAACTCTCCAGATAGAGCATATCTGAAGCTGTCAAGATAAACTAAAACTGTTTATATCCTAATATCTTCATCAAAGCCCTTATTAGTGGTGTGTAAAACAGTCTTGTTACTCTGCCGTAAAGCTTGTTAGTTACCCTTGCGTAGTAGCCCTTTGCAAACTCAAAGTCCAGAGCAGGGGAAACAACAGGGTAGAGCAGTCTTGCAGGGAGTTCCCTTGAGTAGTTAACAATATCACAGTCGTGGAGGGCTATTGCATATGCTTTAACGTCAGATAGTATGTATCCAAGAGACATCCATACAGAGCGCCCCTTTCCCGGTATGCTTACGTTAAATCCAGCATCTGCAAGAAGACTGTATAGATTCTGCATTCTGGGTCCGTCGTGCCATATAACATCAACCTTTGTAGGAATTTCTGACATTATTTTTTTTTAACTTTTCTGAACTGCTCCTCTGTTGCCCTGTCAAGGGAGAGGACAATTTTGTATAAGTATCTCGATTTTTTTAAGCTCTTCAACAATTCGTGGCATTGCAGGTCCTTCAAATTCTGAATAAAGGGAAGGTAGGAGAAGGACCATATTTCTTCTCTGGGCAAAAAGCTCAAGTTCATACTCAAGCTTCCTCCTAAAGACCTGCTTCCAAGTTTTTGCAGTGTAGTTATAACGCCATTCTGGAAAAAGTCAGCCATTTAACCCTCCTGATTCCATATTTTTATAAGGTAATCTTTCATATTTTCAAAAATTTCTGCCTGTCTGTTGTAATACTCCTCCGCTTCCTCGTTGTTTTTATCCTTCAGCTCGTTCACTAATGATGCTACCCTTCCGTTGTATAGAGGTATCATTGTGTCAAGGACTTTAAACTTCTGTCTTGGCGTTCTTCTGAAGTAATCGGCGTAACGGTAAACAATTCTGACCCATGTTTCAATTGGGATGATAAACTTCTCCACATCTTCTTCCATAAACAGTTTTTCTATTATCTTAAAATCTTCTTCTTCTAATATTGAGTGCCATACTCCTGCAAAGTTGTTGTATCCTATCTTGAAATATTCTATCAGTGCTGTCTGGTCTATCTCAAAAGGTTCAGGCTCTTCACCAATTGTTTCTCCCACAACAGGAACATCCTTTGAACCCTTTACCTGTTTCCAGTAATCTTCATACTCTTCCATCAGTTTGAATATTGTTCCAACAACCTCCCTGTACATGTGGGAGAGGTCTTTTCCCGGGTCCTTTTCCTGATGAATTTTTGCTCCCAATCTTGCCTGACATATGTTGTATCCATCAACAATAGCTGTTGTTGTCATCCATATGTCTATGCCAAAATTTTGCAACATCTGTTTCCCATACATCCTTGTCTAAGTAATTTTTTATAAGCTTGCCTGACATTCCAAAATCTCCACCAATAGGCTGCCTTATTCTGTATCCGTATAACACCCTTGTAAGGTTGTAAGCTATTGTGTTTGTTATTGTTCCGTCGAACTTGTATCTTCTGTAGTATGGGCAGACATAGTCGTACCCATCGTAGATAGGTTGAATAATGTTTTTTACCCATTCTGGTGTTATAGACCTGAGGTCCGAATCAAACGTTGCAACGGCTTCAGCTCTTAAAAATTCTGCTGCTTCAAATACAGCCCTTAAAGCTGAGCCTTTTCCGGGTATTCCTCTGTATATGGTCACAATCTTTTCAATGTTATATCGGGAAATGTCCACCTCTTCAGCAACTTCTCTTGTGTCGTCTGTAGAGCCACCGTCTGAAACAAATATGAGACATTTTTTGTCGCTGAAATATCTGTCAAGACCTGATGCTACCTGCTCAATAACGTGAGATATGGTAAACTGACTGTAATAGGCTGGTATTCCTACAACAATATCTGCGTATCCAAGAGATTCTATCTTTTTTCTGGCATCTTCCCTCAGTGCTGTTGAAAATCTTGCCCGTGGCAGAACTATCATGTTACCCCTCCACCATTATAATTGTTATATCCATAACATTTGTCCCTGTGTATCCTGTCTTTATCAGGTTACCTGTTTTGCTGAAAAATGAGTAAGAATCGTTGTTGCTGAGATACTGGTTTATGTCAAGGCTCAGCTCCTGCGCTCTTATAAATGTATCCCTGTCAACTACTGCCCCTGCTGCATCG
Source organism: Persephonella sp. (assembly GCA_030949555.1). GTDB lineage: Bacteria > Aquificota > Aquificia > Aquificales > Hydrogenothermaceae > Persephonella_A. Next base: position 57,566 of record JAUZSJ010000005.1, read on the forward strand.
GAATTTCCGTCAATCCCATCTGTTCCTCCAGAAAGAACTGTTATCCCTTCTGTGTTTTTTATCTCTTCCAGTACAGACAGACATAGTTCCTGATTTCTTCCACCCTTTCCATTTCCCCTGACTGTTACAGTTGTCTCCCCGCCGGAAAGGAGAATAACTGGAGGTTTAAAAGGATTGCCAGACTTTTTTATCTCTTTTGCAATAGATATTAACACTTTTGCCACTTCCCTTGCTTCTCCTTTCATCTGGGATGTCATAATGACCGCAGGGAACCTTTTTTCCGCCTCCTGCTTTATTTTTTTCAGTGCTGTTATGTTGTTCCCTATAATGTAATGTTTTATGTTTGGGTTTTCTTCTTTAGGTGTTTCCGGTGTTTCCCCACATACACCATCTTCTATCACTTTCTTTACAGATGGAGGGATTTTATTCCACAGGTTGTATTTTACCAGAATGTTCTTTGCCTGCTGGTATGTGGAAGGGTCAAAGTATAAGGGGGCTGAGCCGATGGTAAAAAGGTCATCCCCCACAACATCTGATATTACTAAAACGACCCCTTTTGCCTTTGTGGCCCTTCCTAACCTTCCACCTTTTATCATGGATATATGTTTTCTTATGATGTTTATCTCTTCAATAGGAACGGAAGTTTCAAGAAGGAGCTGGTGTTGTCTGTTTCAGGTCTTCCAGTGTGATTGGAGGGACAGGTTTTTCTATCAGGGCTGAACTTCCTCCGGAGAGGAGATATATGAAAAAGTCATCTTTTTTTAGAGATGAGATTTTTTTCAGAAGAGCTTCTGCCCCTTTTATACTGTTTTCGTCAGGAACTGGATGGGAGCCTTTTATAACTGTTGTTTTTTTCAGCTTTTCTGTGTAATTGCATACTACAATGCCTTCTTTTATGTAGTCTCCTAATATACTTTCAACAGCCTTTGCCATCTGGACGGATGCTTTCCCACTGCCAAAGAGATATATATCTTTTTTTAATGGATACAAATCCTGCGATACTTTTAGCTCGTTTTCTGAAATGGAAAGGTGCTCAGGTATCAGATTTTCTGGCTTTACTGCTTCTATTCCTGATAGAAACAGCTCAGTGAGAAATGTTCTCATACTCATCTAAAATTCTCCAGACCACCTGATTCCATCCTCTGCTCCCAGGAAAATCTGCTTTGGCAATACCTGACAGATTGATTTTTTCATACTGTTTATTAATTTTTGGAATGAGGACAGGAATGTCAACTGCTTCAAGCATAGGAATGTCGTTTCTGCTGTCTCCTATGCCTACAGTTTTTATATTTTTCAGATGTTTTCTGAATATCTGTGTTGTTATTTTTACAGCTTTTCCCTTATCCTGATTTTTGCCTATAAGGTGATAAAATCTGCCTCCTTCTGTTATTTTCAGGTTGTGTTTTTTAGCTTCCTTTTCTAACCGGGATAGAATTTCAGGGTTTTCTATTATAAATGGCTCTGTAAACTCTCTGATTTTTGCTAATCTTGCTTTTTCAATAGGAAGGTCTGTAAGACTGGTAATCTCTTCTGCTGTCATGTCTCCAAATCCTTTTATCTTGAATCTACCTCTTACCTTTTCAACAAACTTTCTTATGTACCTGTAACTTTCACCTAAGATTATCACTCTATATCCATTAATCTGGGGAAAGTTTAACTGGAAATTTCTGTATCCTTCAGGGAAAAATACAGCTGCTCCGTTTTCTACTATGAAAGGTTCTTTTATCCCTATTTCCTTTTGCAGAAGTTCTACTTCTGCCCTTGTTTTACTCGTTGTAAATATAAGGGGTATCTTTCGTTGTTTAATCCTGTTCAGCGATGGAAGAGCATCTGCATATGAATAATCGTCGTGGTTCAAAAGTGAACCGTCTAAGTCGGTGAATATCACTATCATTACTCACCTGATGGCAGGATTACTGTAAATTTAGAGCCCTCCCCAAATCTGCTTTCCACTTCCACCTTTCCGTTATGGGCTTCAGTTATATGTTTTACTATGGAAAGACCAAGACCTGTTCCGCCAACATTCCTGCTTCTGGATTTGTCTACCCTGTAAAATCTTTCAAAAATTAATGGAAGAGACTCTTTTGGTATGCCTATGCCTGTGTCTATGACAGATATGCAGACTCTATCACCTTTTAGTACAGACTCTACTGTGACAGTTCCCCCTTTCTTGTTATACTTTATTGCATTTTCAATCAGATTTTTCATCAGTATTACAAACTTTTTCTCATCAACAAAGACAGTAAACTCTGGAGAAACTTTATTTTTCAGTTTAACCTTTTTTTCCTCGGCTATGTCTTTGAGGTCTTCAAAGACACTGTTTACTATTCCTTTTAGTTTTACTTCCTTTTTCTGTATTTTCTCCTCTTTTGATTCTAACTTTGCCAGTATAAGAAGGTCGTTTATAAGGCTGTCCATCTGCTGGATGCGGTTTTTTGCCTTTTTAAGGAATGTTTTTATAACTTCAGGGTCATCCTCGTTTTCTAATGTTTCTATAACCCCTTTCAGTACTGTTATAGGTGTTTTCAGCTCGTGAGATACGTTGGAAACAAAATCTTTTTTTGCCTGCTTGTATATCTCAAATGGTGTTATGTCCTGAAAGTGTATAACCTTCATGCCGTTTATGTTTAGAACCCTTGCAAGAAATATGTCGTCGTTTATAACAATCTCTTCCTTTAGCTCTTTTTTTATGTCTGCACTGATGAGGGAGTAGAGATAGTTATTTTTTACAACTTCTGAAAACAGTTTTCCTTCAGGATTTTTTATACCAAGAAGATTTTTTTGCATACCTGTTCATATACTGGATATTTTTTTTGCTGTCAATAACAATCAGACCTTCCTTCAGGTAGTCTAAAAAAGAGATAAGAACATTTTCTAAACTGTCTTTCATTCCTCACCTAAGTTCTGATGTCTGAGCATTTTACCTTCTTTCATGTATATCACTTCTTCAGCTAAGTTTGTTGCTATGTCTGCTACCCTTTCAAGATTAGAAGATACAGTAATCAGCCTTATACCTACCTTTATGTTTTTTGGGTCTTCTACCATGTATGTGTATAATTCCCTTATTATCTGCTCGTGAAGTGCGTCAACCTTGTCGTCCCTTTTGATAACTTCTCTGGCAAGTTCTGTGTCTAATGTTTCTAATGCCTTTACAGCATCTTTAACCATTCCCATAACAATGTCTGTCATAACAGGCAGGTCCACATACTCTTTCAGTTTTGGTTTTGTCAGTATTCTCTCTGCCTGTTCTTTTATGTTTTCTGCATGGTCTCCTATTCTCTCAAGGTCTCTGTTTACGAACAGGTCCATAACTAATATTCTGAGATATTTTGCCTCTGGCTGAAATCTTGCAATAGTTGTTATTATGAGTGTCTCATTTTCTACTTCCATCTGGTCAACCTGAGGCTCAAGTTCGTCAACTACTTTTAGATACTCTGGATTGTGCTCTATGATTGCTTTTACAGCATTTTCTATCATAAGGTCTGCAAGCTCTGCCATCTTTATCAGTCTATCTCTAATTTCTTCAAGTCTTGGTTTTAAGAGCATCTTTTCCCCCCTTTATCCAAATCTTCCACTGACATAATCTTCTGTCAGTTTTTTCTTAGGAGATGTAAATATAATATCAGTTTTGTCAAATTCAATAAGCTCTCCTAAATACATAAAGGCAGTGTAGTCTGAAACCCTTGCTGCCTGCTGCATGTTGTGGGTAACAATTATAATAGTGACTGTGTCTTTCAGACTGACTACTAACTCCTCTATCTTGCTTGTTGATATTGGGTCTAAGGCTGATGTTGGCTCGTCAAACAATAGCACTTCCGGTTCCACAGCTAAAGCTCTTGCAATAACCAGTCTCTGCTGCTGTCCCCCTGATAGTCCATTTGCCGAGTCTTTAAGTCTGTCTTTAACCTCTTCCCAGAGAGCTGCCTGTTTTAATGCCTTTTCTACTCTTCCTTCTAACTCAGACCTGTTTTTTATTCCTCTTAGCTTCAGGCCATATGCAACATTGTCAAATACTGACATAGGAAATGGAGTAGGTTTTTGAAAAACCATTCCTACTTTTGACCTGAGTTCTATCAGGTCTATGTTGTCAGATAAAATGTTCTGTCCATCTAACAGTATTTCTCCTTCATATCTGTTTCCGTGATAAAGGTCGTGCATACGGTTAAAGGAACGAAGCAGTGTTGTTTTACCGCACCCAGAAGGACCAATCAGGGCAGTAACTCTATTCTGGTATACTGAAAGGTTTATATTTTTCAGTGCAGGCCTGTCAGTTCCTGCATAATAAAAGGAGAAGTTTTTAACCTCTATTTTTATCTTTTCTTCCATTTAAATTTTATACCTCCAGTGGATGATAGACCTTGTTACTATGGTTACTATAAGTATAACAACAGTTATAATAAATGCGGCAGCCCATGCTTTCTCGTGCCAGTCCTCATAAGGTCCCATAGCGTAGTTGAATATGGTAACAGTTAACGATGCTATTGGTTCGTTCATATTCAGTGTGAAGTAGGAGTTGTTAAAGGAAGTAAATAGCAGTGGAGCTGTTTCTCCTGCAACCCTTGCAATTGCTAAAATTATACCTGTCAGTATTCCTGTTGCTGCTGCTCTGTAGACAATATCCTTTATCACCCTGAAATAAGAAGCTCCTAAGGCAAAGGCGGCTTCCCTTAGTGTCCATGGAACAAGTTTGAGCATGTCTTCTGTGGTTCTCAGAACAACCGGTATCATAATGAAGGCGAGGGCAGCAGATCCAGCCCAACCACTGAAATGTCCGAAGGGTTTAACCATTACTGCATATATAAATGTTCCAACAACTATGGATGGAACACTGACCATTATGTCTGACAGTATACTGATAAGCTGAGCAAACCTGGTTCCCCTTGCATATTCTGCTATAAATGTTCCTCCTAAAACTCCAAGTGGAACGCCTATTATAGTTGCAACAGATGTTATAAGGAGCTGTCCAATAAAGGCATTTCTCAGTCCTCCTTCCGGTATACCGGGAGGAGCAGGGTCCTCTAAAAAAAGGTCTAAATTCAGAGCTGTAATACCATGTCTTAAGACATCAAAAATGATAAACACAAGCCAGAATAACCCCATGAATGCAGCTACTGTAGAGAAAACCAGAGCAATACTGCCTTTTATCTTTCTTTTTGTCTTTATATTCATCCTGTTACCTTCTGTAATGTTTTTCTGCTTTCAGCAGGAAAAATTTTGCTATAGCAAGTATTGTAAAGCTCATCAGAAACAGTATAAGTGCAAGATAGAAAAGGGATGACAGATATATGTCTGAATCAGCTTCCGTAAATTCATTTGCAAGGGTTACAGTTATTGTTGCAGCCGCATCTAAGAGGGAAGGGGTTATCTGATGTTTATTTCCAAGGACAAATGCAACCGCCATTGTTTCCCCTAAGGCTCTGCCGAGGGCCAGGACAATTCCCCCGTAAACTCCAAGTTTAGAGTAAGGTATGACTATATCCTTTATCACTTCCCATTTTGTTGCTCCAAGTGCATATGCTGATTCTTTTACAATATCAGGTGTCAGATTAAAAGAATCCCTTGATATGCTGGCAATAAATGGAGTTATCATAATGCTTAAGATAATACTTGCAGTCAGAAGGTCAACACCAATTGGGGTCCCTTCAAACAGTTTGTTTATAATAGGAACATTGCCAAATATTTTCTGTAGAGCAGGCTCTATATGTTCAGCCATAATGGGAGCGAGGGTGAATAGACCCCACATACCGTATATAATACTTGGAATAGCTGCAAGCATCTCTATGGCTATACCTATCGGAGTTCTCAGGATATGGGGAGAGATTTCTGTCAGGAATATGGCAATACCTATAGAAACAGGAATAGCAATAAAAAGTGCGAGAATTGTGGTAACAAGAGTTCCATAGAGACTTGCAGCTGCTCCAAACACTTCCCTTACAGGGTTCCAGTCAACGGTGAATATAAAGTTTAAAAGACCAAATTTGTGGATAGCTAAGGAGGATTCGTTGTACAGAACTACTATTGTTGAAAATATAAGTGTAAGAATTGTAAAGGCTGCAGAGAAGGATATTAATCCAAAAATAAGGTCTGATAAGGGTAGTTTCTTCAGTTTTTTCATTATCTATTGCTAAAACCCCACCTTACTCTTTTTGAAAAAAATTATAACAGAAATTTAAAAAAGGGGGCCCGGCAGCAGCCCCTGAAGACTTAAGGATTTATTCCGTATTTTTCCCAGTATCTGTAAATCTTTTCCTTCAGCTCTTTAGGCAGAGGAACGTAATCAAGCTTTATAGCTATCTGGTCTCCGTTCTCAAAAGCCCACTTGTAAAATCTGTTTACTTTTTTGTTAGCATCAGTCTTTTCTCTTGCCTCTAATATGAAAGATGCTCCAGCTATAGGCCATGCATTTTTACCGGGAGCATTGACCATCCACAGGTAAAAATGCTTTTTAGGGTCAAAATCTGCTGTAGCACCTGCTGCTTTAAATGTCTCTATACTTGGAGCAACAAAGTTTCCAGCCTGATTTTTAAGGAGAGTGTAGCTTAGTTTGTTCTGTTTTGCATAGGCAAATTCCACATATCCAATTGAGTATTTAAGCCTTTTTACGTAGTTTGCCACCCCTTCATTTCCTTTTCCACCAATACCAACAGGCCATTTAACGGCTTTTCCTGCTCCAACCTTTTCTTTCCAGTCAGGGCATACCTGTGACAGATATGTTGTGAATATGGCAGTAGTTCCAGAGCCGTCAGACCTGTGAACAACTTTTATCTCCTCATGAGGGAGATTAATGTTCGGATTTAGTTTTCTTACCTTTTCGTTATCCCAGTATTTTATATCTCCTAAAAATATATGGCAGATAGTATCTGAGTCTAACTTCAGTTTGCCAGCTTTCAATCCCGGAATATTAACAACCAGAACAACCCCACCTATTATTGCAGGAAACTGGTAAAGTTTGTATTCATCTAACTTTTCTGGTTTCAGTGGAGCGTCAGATGCTCCAAAATCAACAGTTCTGTTTTTTATCTGCCTTATTCCTCCACCTGAACCGATAGATTGATAGTTAAGCTTTATACCGGTTTCTTTATAATACTGGTATGCCCATGCTGCATAAACTGGATAGGGAAATGTTGCTCCCCTGCTCCGCTTATTGTATCTCCTGCAAAAGAAGTTGATACGACACTCACGCTGCGACCAAACCCTGCCAGTATCTTTTTCATTATTCAAAACCTCCTCATTTTAGTAGTGAATTTCAGCAGTTATCATGTATTTAGTGTAGTCTTTTGAACTTCCTTTGTCATAATCTACAGTAATTCCGTTGACTATCCAGGTTACATATTTGTTCATGTGCCATGCAACACCGTATATGTACATGTTTCTGTCTTTAGTGTTATCGTCAGAATCCCAGTGGTCGTATCTGCCAAGTATTGAAATCTTATGGTCTAAAATAGGTCTGAGCTCAAAGTTGAAAGAATATCCGTCTCCTGAGTTTCCAGAGTTTGTATACCAGTCAGACTTTATATACTGTCCTGCAATGAGGAAAAGAGGCTGGTTGTAAACAGCGTGTATCTGGTAAACAGTAAGGTCATCGTCAGAGCCTCTGTGGTTATAGCTGTTCAGAGCGTGTAGGGATATGTTTGCATATGTCTGGGACAATGGTTTTGGCTTTTTCTTTCCACCACCTAAAATGTGCCACGTAAGTCTGCCTTCTATCATAGGTTTTGTTTCC
>JAUZSJ010000006.1 GCA_030949555.1 Persephonella sp.
TGCAAAGAGCTGTTCCAAAGATTGCTGTGATTAATATTGTGGTGTTATATCAGATTATGAAACTGTTATCAGAACAGAGACAATGAAATAGAATGGGAGTGTAAAGGCTGTTGTTATTGCTGTTGACAGTCCTGGTGGAGCAGTTGGAGCAGCACAGGAAACTCTGTCGCTATAGAAAAGCTGAGAAAAGAAAAAACTTCGGTCGTTATCAATGGGGAATGTAGCTGCATCTGGTGGTTATTACATAAGCGTTCCTGCTAATGTGATATATGCAAATCCAGGAACAATCACAGGTTCTATAGGGGTTATAATACAGCACGTCAGCTTTGCAAAAGTGTTAGAAAAGTTAGGAATTAAAAAGTAGAAAACATAAAGAGCGGTAAAAACAAAGACCTGCTGTATCTAACAGAGAATTGACACCGCAGCAGAAAAAACTGTTAGAAGAAACGATAAAAAAGATGTTTACAACCAGTTTTAGAAGATATAGTAAAGTACAGGAAGATAATAGATATTCAGACATTAAAAAAACGGTATGCAGATGGGAGAATATTCACAGAACAGGCAAAAAAGAGTTGAACCTTATAGACTGGGGAACATACAGGATGCTATCAACGAAGCAAAAAGAAGCTGGCAGGACTGGAAGGGAAAAAAAGTGATGATAATCAGGATAAGAAAAGAAGAAAGTATACTGAAAAAAATGCTCCAGTCAAAGCTGAGCATCCCAGAAAACCTATATTTTCCCCAGTTTTACTATTTACTTTCTTTCTGATAACAATCATAATAAAAAGGGCAGTTTGGTATTATCCTGTTTAGGAACAAAAAAGATGGAGGTATGTCATGCAATCAACTGTCAACTTTACAGTAACAGAGGCAGCAGCATCAGAAATAAAAAGAATAGCTGATGAACAGGGTATAGAAAATCCTATACTTAGAGTAAGAGTTGTTCCTGGTGGATGTTCTGGATTTCAGTATGCTATGGGGTTTGACGAATCAATTGAAGAAAATGACAGAGTTGTTGAGTTAGAAAACGGAGTGAAAATTGCCATTGATGAATTTTCTGCTCGCATTGGATTAATTGTTTTAGATTATGTTCAGGACTTTATAGGTGGTGGATTCACAATCAAAAATCCAAACGCAGCAAACTCCTGCGGATGTGGTAATTCGTTCTCCTGCTAAACCTTGTCTTTACTTTCACATTTATCATAAATGGGGCAGAGGCACCACTGCCCTTTTCTAACACCTCTTTTTAAACTTTTTCTCACAGAATAAAAAGAAGTCAACAACTACACCTATCAGTATATATTCCATTACTTTTACCTCCAAAAATAATTTATTCCATAAAGGGGGAAAAGTGTATATAAAAAATCAAGGTAAAATATTTATAAACTCTGGAGGAAAAAGATGTATCTGTGGATAAAAGCATTTCATATTATCTCAGTTATCTCATGGATGGCTGTTCTGTTTTACCTGCCAAGGCTGTTTACATTGTACCATGTCGAAAACAGAGAAAAAGGAGTTTGTATCTGTAGTAAAAATAATGGAGTATAAACTCCACAAATATATAGGTATTCCTGCATTCTGAGAACAGTTCTATCAGGACTGGGAATGATTGTTTTTAAATCCAGAAATATTCAAGTCAGGAGGCTGGATACACATTAAGCTTACCGCAGCACTCCTTCTTATAGGATACTATATACACCTGTCTTTCATCAGGAAACAATTAGAAAACGACCAGTGCAACAGGTCTGGTAAATTTTTCAGGATATATAACGAGGTTCCCACAATCTTGATGATACTGATTGTGATAATGGCGATAGTAAGACCATTTTAGATGGTGGATGATGATTGAACCATTATTTATAAGGAAGAAGTTAGAAGAGTTTCTGTTGGAAGATATAGGTTATCAGGACATAACTACAGAGAGCCTCAATGTGGAAAAAACAGTCACTGGAGAAATTGTATCCAAGGAAGGAGGAGTTATTGCCGGTTTAGATATTGCATTAACAGTTTTTGAGATATTAGACCCCTCTGTAAAGGTTCAAAAACTGAAAAAAGACGGTATTACTGTCACAGAGGGAGAGATAATATGCAGGATACAGGGCAATGGAAAAGTGATTCTTAAGGGAGAAAGGGTTATGCTCAATCTTCTCCAGAAACTGTCTGGGATTGCTACTACAACATCAAAATATGTGGAAAAAATCAGAGGAACAGGAGTCCGTCTCCTTGACACGAGAAAAACAACACCGGGACTGAGGGCATTTGAAAAATACGCAGTAAAAGTAGGAGGAGGATTTAACCACAGGTTTGCCCTATACGACATGGTGATGATCAAAGACAACCACATAGCTCTTGCAGGTGGTATAAAGAAGAGGCAGTCAAACAGATAAAAAGTTCCATCTCACCAATGTTAAAAATAGAGGTGGAAGTTGACTCTCTGGAGGCTTTTGAGGAAGCTATGGAAACAGAAGCTGACATAATTATGTTAGACAACATGAGTATTGAAGAAATAAAGGAAGCAGTTAAAATAAACAGAAAAAGAAAGCTGTTAGAAGCATCAGGAAACATAACAGTTGAGAACATCAGAGAGTATGCACAGACAGGTGTTGATTTTATATCGTCAGGCTCCATCATACATTCAGCAAGATGGCTCGATATCAGTCTAAAATTCAAATAACAGGAGGTAGATTAATGAAAAAGCAGTTTAAGATTACTGTCCTTCCAGGAGACGGTATAGGACCAGAGATTATGGAATCAGCAATTGAAGTGCTAAAAGTTATCTCAAAAAAATACAACATAACATTTGAGTTTCAGGAAGGGCTTATTGGAGGAGCTGCTATTGATGAAACAGGAGAACCACTACCGGATGAAACACTGAAAAAAGCAAAAGAGAGTGATGCTGTCTTACTTGCAGCAGTAGGAGGTGAAAAGTGGGACAATCTGCCAACAGACAAAAGACCAGAAAAAGGACTGCTAAAAATAAGAAAAGAGCTTGACCTGTTTGCCAATATCAGACCAGGGAAGGCATACACAGCCCTTTTAGATGCATCTCCCCTGAAGGAAAATCTGATAAAAGGTGTTGACCTTATGGTAATAAGGGAACTTACAGGAGGCATATACTTCGGAGAACCAAGGGGAATAGAAGAAAGGGGAGGAGAAAAGGTAGGATTCAACACAATGATTTATTATGAGCATGAAATAGCAAGAATTGCCAGACTTGCATTTGAACTTTCAAGAAACAGAAGAAAAAAGGTAACAAGTGTTGATAAAGCAAATGTTTTAGAGGTGTCAGCTGTATGGAGGGAAGTTGTAAACAGAGTTCATGCTGACTTTCAGGATGTAGAACTTGAGCATATGTATGTGGACAATGCTGCTATGCAGCTTGTGAGAAGGCCTAAGGATTTTGACATTATAGTTACAGGTAATCTGTTTGGTGACATCCTGTCTGACGAGGCTGGAGCGCTGACAGGCTCATTAGGGATGCTCCCTTCTGCTTCAATTGGGGAGAGATACGCCCTCTACGAACCAGTTCACGGCTCAGCTCCTGACATAGCAGGACAGGGAATAGCAAATCCAATAGCAATGATACTCTCTGCAGCAATGATGCTTGAGATAACATGCAAACTTCCAGAGGCTGCAAGAGATATAGAAAATGCTATAGAGAAAGTTTTAGAAGAAGGATACAGAACAGGGGACATATGGTCTCCTAAAACAAAAAAAGTAGGAACAAAAGAGATGACAGAGCAGATTATAAAACATATATTATAATTAATGCTGGTAATTATTATCATTTTATATTGTTAACAAATACGGCACACAGCTACGAACCAGTTCAGCCAATCCCAAAAAAGATAAAATACGACAGGGAAAAGCTGAACTGGGAAAGCTGTTATTTTTTGACCCTATACTTGCAAAAGATAACAGAACTTCTTGTGCCTACTGCCATGACCTTTACAATAAATGCGGAACAGACCACAAGCCTGTATCTGAAGGGTTCCACGATAAAAAGGGAAATGCCAATGCATTAACAGTATTCAATACTGTTTTTAATTTCAGACTGTTCTGGAATGGAAGGGCAGAAAATCTTGTAGAGCAGATTTACGGACCTGTTCAAAACCCTCTGGAAATGAACATGTCCATCAAAGAGGTTGAAGATAGACTGAACAACAGTCCATTTTACAGAAAAAAATTCAGAAAGGTATTTGGAACAGATAGGATAAAATTTGAGCATGTTGCACAGGCTATAGCTGAATTTGAAAAAGCATTAATCACTCCAGACAGCAAGTTCGATAAGTTTCTTAGGGGAGAAATAAAACTTTCCGAAGAAGAGTTAGAGGGATATAAACTGTTCAAAAAATTAGGATGTATAAGCTGTCATAATGGGGTAAACTTAGGTGGAAATTCATTTCAAAAGGTGGGAATTATTCATCCATATCCACGGCACAAAAATACTCCAGACAGGTATCAGATAACAAAGAATGAGTTTGATAAAAATGTTTTCAGAGTTCCATCCCTCAGAAATATTGACTGCACACATCCATACTTCCACGATGGAAGCGTCAGAACATTAGAAGAAGCAGTCCAGATTATGGCATACTACAACCTTGGATTTAAACTGTCAGAAAATGAAATACAGAAAATAATAGCATTCTTAAAAACATTAAGAGGTAAACTTCCAGAAATCCTGAAGGAAAACTGAGTTGAAAAAGCTTAACATAGTCATACTGCTTGCTATAGGGGTAACTGTAGGTCTTGTTATGTATAACCAGTTTACACGGGAATTTCTTGAGGAATCTGCCCACACGCTGAATATTATAAAAGACATCGAAAAGGAAGAGTTCAGGCTTGAGAGAGAGATTTTAAAGAGCAGCTTTTACCTTTATTACAACTACGACCAGTTAGAAAACAGCATAAAAAAGATTAAAAAAGTATAGAAAGGTTAAAAGAGTCCCACCTGAACAGCAGATTTCATACAAACTCCTATAGAATTCTACTTCAGTATGAAAAAATGCTGGACAAAAAGACAAAAAACATACATTATTTTGAGACTGTAAACTCACTGATAAAAAACTCACAGATTTATATACCCTCTCTCAACCTCAAATATATAGAAATTGTAAAAAATCCTGATGTTGAGTACTTTCTTGTCCTTAACAGAATTATGTCGTCACTGTTTATCATAAAAAATGCCCTTGACAAATCCTTTATAACTGAACTTGAAAACGACATCAGTCTTCTGAAGAGATACAGATTCAACAACCCAAAACTGGAAAATTTCCACAACATTCTCCTGTCCCATCTGAATGTGTTTATAAAAACATTCCCTGATTATTACACAACACTTCAGTATCTACTTGAGGATAAATCAGATACAAAACTGATTAATCAGTTAAAAACCTCATTTATTGAGGAAACGAAAAAAGAATCAAGAATTATTACAGTTTTTTCATTTGGCTCAACCGGTCTATTCCTGTCAGTGCTGGGATATCTTGCCTTCCTCCTTATAAAGTTAGAGATGAATAACAGACTTTTGAGAGAGCTCAGAAAAAATCTTGAGAAAAAGATGGTAACTGATGAGCTTACAGGCCTTCCAAACAGAAAGGCATTTTTTACAAGGGAAACCCACTACAAAAACCCCTCATTCATTCTTTGTCAACATTGATAACTTTAAGCATATAAACGACCTTTACGGCTCAGAGTTTGGAGACCAGCTTCTCGTGCAGCTGGGAAGATTTATAAAAAGGTTTTTTGAAAGAGAAGGCATAGAAGCAGAGATTTTCAGATTGGGGGCAGACGACTTTGGAATTCTTTATGAAAATCTGAAAAAGAAAACTGTCAGACTTACAGAGAAGCTTATAAGAACCATTGAAGACCATACATTTGTTATAAAAAGCAAAGATGGAGAAAGAGAGATTGATGTTGAGATATCTATAAACGTATCTGCTGGAGTCTCTTACGAAAGACCACTCCTTGAAAAAGCAGACATGGTCTTAAAATATGTGAAAAAAAGAAGGGAAAAATATCTGGTTTACTCCCATGAACTTAATCTGGCAAAGACAATAGAGGATAACCTCAGAATACTCAGTATAATAAAGTATGCTGTTAACAACAGCAGGATCCATCTGTACTATCAACCGATATTTGATAACAAAACAGAGACAGTAGCAAAGTACGAATGTCTTGTAAGAATTTCAGACCAAAGTGGTAATGTTATAGCCCCCATGTTTTTCCTTCCTATAGCAAGGGAATCTAAGTATTACAGCATAATAACAAAAACAGTTATCAGAAAAGCATTTAACAAATTCAGAAATACTGATGTCCCGTTCTCAATAAATCTTTCCAGTGAGGACATGACAGATAAAGATATAGTGCAGTATATATACAGGGTTTTAGAAAAAGAACCAGAAGTGGCAAAAAGGGTAACTTTTGAGATTTTAGAAAGTGAAAGTATCAAAAATTATGATGAGATATACATGTTTGTCAAAAATGTAAAAAGTTTAGGTGCAAAGATAGCTATAGACGATTTCGGCAGCGGTTATTCAAACTACTCCCACATAGTAAACCTTGAACCTGACTTTATAAAGATAGACGGTTCTTTAATAAAACAGCTTCCCTATGACATATACGTTCAGATTATTGTTTCAACCATTGTTGATTTTACAAGGAAGTTAGGTATCAGAACCATCGCAGAGTACGTTTACAATGAAGACGTTTACACTATGGTAAAAAGCCTGGGTATAGATTACTCACAGGGCTATTACCTTGGAAAGCCAACAGAAAGATGTTGCATTAAAAAAAAGAGTAAATAAATTAAACTAAACTGTTGTAGAATATTTCTAATATACAGTCTCGTGGAGTTTAATATGATAAAGTTTAACCAGTATCTAAAAGAAAAATACGGCGGTCGTATACAGAAGATATCTATAGATGCTGGCTTTACCTGTCCAAACAGAGACGGTTATGTGGCTTTTGGAGGATGCACATTCTGTAATAATACATCTTTCAGCCCTTATGCAATGACTAAACAGTCTGTAGAAGAGCAGATTGAAAAGTCTATGGATTTTTACCAGAAAAGATTTAAAAACATAAAAGGTTATATCGCATACTTTCAGGCATTTTCAAACACCTATGCACCTGTTGAAAAGTTGCAGGAGATATACGACAAGGCTATGGAATATCCTGAAATTATAGGAATGTCCATAGGAACAAGGCCAGATGTTGTTCCTGAACCTGTTTTAGACCTGATAGCAACATACACAACAGAAAAACCTGAAATATGGTTAGAATACGGCATACAGACAGCAAACATAAAAACCCTACGGGACATAAACAGAGGTCATGGTGTTTCTGAGTTTGTTGATGCTGTCCTAAGAACGAAAAAAAGACCAGGTATAAAGGTGTGTGCCCACATGATTGTTGGTCTGCCGGGAGATGAGTATGAAGACTACATAGAGACTGCAAAACTTATTGCTGCCCTGCCTGTAGACGGGATAAAAATTCATCCCCTCCATGTTGTTAAACATACAGTTATGGCAAAACAGTATGCAGATGGGGAGTTTGGTGTTTTAGAGTTAGAAGAGTACGCAAAGATTGTTGCAGACCTTCTTGAATACCTGCCAGAAAACATTATCGTTCACAGATTAACAGGTGAAGCGAAAGAGGATGAGCTTATTGCACCAGACTGGTGCTCTTCTAAAAGGAAGATGGAAGTTCTAAGAGCTATTGACAAAGCTGTAAAGAAGAAAAAAGAGGAAAAGAATCTTTTGAAAATTTAACGGGACAACTCCTTTAACATCCTGTGAGACAGAAGAACTGTAGCCGTCTTGTCTAAGTAGTCGTTAGAATTTCCACATTTTGGAGAGTATATACATGAAGGACAGCCGCTGACACATCTGCATCTTGAAACTGTTTTATAGGCACTTTTTATCATCTCCCCTAACCTGTTAAACCCAACCTCAGAGTATCCTACCCCCCCTTCATATCCATCGTATATAAACACTGTTGGCCTGCCTGTTTCAGGGAAAAATTGTGTGGAAAGTCCTCCAATATCCCATCTGTCGTTCATGGCATATAGAGGATATATTCCGATTAAAGCGTGCTCTACACCATGAAGAGCTCCTAAAAGCTGTTTTCTTTTTCTTTTATTCTTCTTATATACTCTTTAAAAAATTCCTTTTCTTTATCGTTCAATTTTGTGCTTAGAGACTGGGTTGCTTTAATAACATACAGTAAATGGTCTATATCCCCATCTATCCTTAAATTGAGGAGTTTTTCTGAAACAACATCTCCATAAACAAAATCTCCTGTGTATAATCTGCCCTTTTCTTTAATAAAATGAGAAAGAAGTCTGGCATTATGTCTCATATTTCTCTGAATAATCTCCTCTTCCCACTCTGCAGGAACTGTCCACCAGAAAGCAACTGTTTCAAACTCTCTTGTTAGATATCTGTCTTCAGAAAATACCTCATCTTTCAACTTCTCTTCTTTTTCTATATCTCTCATTGAATATCCGACAACTGTGGTTCTGACATTTACCTTTCCTTTAAAAATCTGTATTTTTCCGACTGTTTTTGAGTCTTCAATATTTACAATTTCTATGAATGACTCTTTTAGAGGTTCTGTTATGTAGGAAACATCCGATTTTACAACATAAACAGCTTTATCTTCCTGTGATATATTTTCAACCACATACTTTTCTCCATTGTGAAGGTAAACAGCTCCCGGATATGTTTCATAAATCATGATGTCTTCTGATATATCCCCGACAATCTTTCCTGTGATGCTCTCAACTATACTGTAGCTGTCTCCTGCTGACCTTATGCTGAAAGGTTCCTGTTTTGATGCATACAGTTTATTATTGGCAAACTTTAGTTTTTTTTCTCTGTAGAGTTCTCTTGCAACCTCTTTTTCTGTTTCTGACATCTCACTGATTTTTATTGGCAGTTCAAAAGCCATAACGGGGATATGTTTTTTCAGAATATACCTGTTCAGGGGATTTATAACAGGTTCTTCCATCTGCCTGCAGAATATCTCTTCAGGATTTTTAACAAAATACTGGTCAAGGGCATTTCTTTTTGGAATAAGTATGTTATAAGCTTTTTTATTTCTTCTTCCAGCCCTTCCAAATCTCTGCCACAGCTGTGCCAGTGTTCCCGGATATCCTACCAATATACAGCTCTCTATCTCCCCAATGTCTATTCCCATCTCAAGGGCACTGGTAGATATAACAGCTAAAACATTTTTAGTCATTATCTTAAACTCTATCTCCCTCCTCTCTTCAGGGGTGTAGCCTGACCTGTATGGACTGACCTTTTCTACAAGGTCTTCTCTACCCTTTTTTATGAGAATATCTTTAACTCTTAAAGATAGGAGCTCAGCCTCTTTCCTGCTGTCAACAAAAACAATTGTAGATATGTCATTGATGACAGTATTTGCAATAAGTTCTCCAATTTCTGAAGATTTCAGACCTTTTAATATCTGTATATCTCTCTCTGGAAGCGGAGCTCCAGAATCTGATATCTCAGCCACATCTTCACCAACTAATTTTTGAGGCAAAACCTGAAGGGGTTGTGTATTGTGGCTGAATTCATTATAAAAACAGGTTTTCTCGTTCTGTAAAATGAGACAATTCTTTTTAGCCTTCTGACTATGTTTGATATGTGGGAACCGATTATTCCCCTGTATGCATGTATCTCGTCTAAAACAATAAACTCTAAATCCTCAAAAAAAGATGACCAGCCTGAATGGTAGGGAAGTATACCTGCGTTAAGCATGTCAGGTGTTGTTATCAGAAAGTTAGGTGGATTTCTCTTTATGCTTTGCCTTCTTTCCCTATCTGTATCACCGTCGTAAACCTTTACTGTTGCCTCAATTCCTGTCTCAGATATAACTTCAGAAATCTTTCCATACTGGTCTCTTGCAAGGGCTTTCAGAGGAAATATAAGTAAAGCTCTTGCATCTGGATTTTGATAAAGTTTTTCCAGTAAGGAGAGTATATAAACAAAAGACTTTCCAGAAGCTGTTGGAGTGGTCAGGACTAAATTTTTACCACTCAAGGCAAGACTTATCCCTGAAGACTGGTGGGAGTACAGTCTGATACCTTTTTCTGCAAGAAATCTGTTTATCTTGCTGTTGTTAAAGTTATAACTGCCGTATTTTGCCTGTACAGGTGGTAATGTTTTTGAAAAGGCAACTTTGTTTCTGTAGTATTTTAAAACTTCCATAACAATAGAATATATTACCTGAAGGAGACTTTTTCCATCACTTTATAGATAAGAAGCCATAGAAATTTTATTAGATTTCGCTTCCTTTTTTAAAACAGTTATAACTTCATCTAATGCTTCTCTGTCTATTTCTTTTTTTTCAGGTATCTCAAGAAGAAAACCAGAAACAGATAACAGCCCAAACTTTCTTACTGTATTATATCTGTCTTTGGCAATGATGTATCCTTTTTCTTTATCTTCCAGATTGTACAGGTCTTTTACTGACTGATTAAAGCTATCTATAACATAATAAAATTTACTTAAAATCTCTCTGAGACTCACATCTCTCACTCCAACAAAAAAGTCATCTCCTCCGATATGACCAATAATCTGATTTTTATAATTAAAATTTTTCCTTAATATATCTGCAAAAAGCAGAATAGCCCTATCTCCTCTCCTGAAACCATACTTATCGTTGAAAGGTTTAAAGTTATCAAAATCAAAATACATAAAATAGGTTGCACAATCTAAATTATCAGTTTCATCAATAAACCTGTTAATAAGAACATTACCTGCCAGTTTTGTCAATGGATTTAAGTTTTGAGCTATTAAAACCTCTTTCTGCCGAATCACTTTTAAAAGTCTTTTTGCATCTAAAACACCAACATATTTATCATCCTCTGTTATTATCAGATAGTCGTAATCATCATAATACTTAGCATAAAAATCTAATATATCTTCCACCGAAAGATTTATATCTACACAGGGAAACCCCTGCCTGATGAAATCTCTTATACTTTTTTGATAGGTTTTATTCTGGAGTATGTATATTCCGTAATTTGAATACATATACTTTCTCAAATCTTTTTCCAGAATTACTCCTTTATAAAAGTTATACTCATCTACTACAGGTATAATATCAGTCTCGTGATTCTTCTAATTGTATTTATAAGTTCCATAATGCTTGAAGATATTTTTACAGGTTTTATATAAAACATGTTGTTGTTAATAAAGGTTCTATCAGCCACATTTTTTCTTCTGTCTTTTTTACTGATTTCTTCTATGTGAATATAGTGAGACTTTAGTTCTTTTATGTTTGTTGTAGGTTTTGCAACCAGGAAACCCTGAACATAATCTATTCCAAGTTCTTTACACACAAAAAGTCTTTTTCTGTCTCCACTCCTTCAGCTATAACCTTTTTCCCTGATTTTTTACATATATCCACCAGAGATTTTACAATAAGTCTTTTTTTGTTATCTCTGCTTATTCCGTCTATAAAAAATCTGTCAATCTTGATAAAATCTGCTTCAAACAGATGAAAAATCTTAAATGAAGAATATCCAACTCCAAAATCATCTAAAGCAACCTGAAATCCCTGTTGTCTATAGTTATTAAGAACATTCTTTACTTTTTCCGTATCTCCAAACTCATGTTTTTCAGAAATTTCAAAAACTATATTACTGGTTGAGTATCCAAGTTCTTTTAATATTTTAAAAGTAACTCCAGGTTTATAATCTTCTGTGTCTATAATCCGGTTATCTATGTTGTAAAAATTCTATACTTTTTATAGTCTTCAAATCTCTTAAATTTATTTAAAACCTTTTTCCTCAGAATAATTTCCGTTTTAAATAAAATTTTCCTTTCATACAGATAATCAAAAAACTCTCCTATAGAACCAAAACCTAACTTATCTACATTTCTTATTAAAGCCTCAAATGCAACTGTAACCCCCGTGTGAATATTAACAATCGGCTGAAATGCATAGTCTATAAGATTTATTCTATTTATGTTCATCTATATCATATGATTGATATATTAGTTGTTAATAATTATTGCATACATACAATCTAAAAGTAAACTTTAAGTTTATGCTCTTTTTTATTTCGTATAACAGTTATACTGTTTTCCTGCTGAGAGAAGAACAGCTCAATCTTAAGGTCAACAAGGTCTTTTATTGTTCTGCCGTTAAACTGAACTATAATGTCCCCTTCTTTTATACCTGCTTTTTCAGCCGGAGAGTTCTTACTCACTTTAACAACCTTCAGACCCTTTTCCTGTTTCTTCCACATAAACACCTATTTTTCTTTCCTTAACACCTGTCAGATGTGCAGTATATACGATGTAATCGGCAATACCTTTTTTCAGCTGGTCGTCCATCAGAACAACCAGTCCCCTTTCCCCTGTTCTCCTCTCTACTCTTGAGGGTATTCCGTATCTAAATCTTATATGTCCTCCACCTGCAAGGACAATAATTTTATAGTCTGGATTTTCTTTCAAAAACCGGGATACTGTTTCTGCCATTGTCTCGTCCCATATAATCTGTGACTGGAGGAAATTTATAAACTTTTTCTTTTTAGTAACTGAACTTCCGTGCTCTGAGAATATACTTTTCAGGTATTCAACATACCTGACACTGGAAAAGTCCATATCTTGTGGCAGTTTTTTCATCTCCTCAGTTGATAAACTCTGTATTCCCCTTTCTGATACTTTTTTAACAAGCTGTCTGTCTGCATTAAGAGCAATTATTCTGATGTTATTCTTTTTACAGAACTGGATTATGGGTCTGTAAAGGTGATAGTTATACTTCCATGCCCTGTAATATTCAGACTGTTTTAAAAACTGTTTTTCGTCTATCTCACCTTTTAAATATCTGTCTATCACATCCTGTTTTGACCTCTGGAACATCTCCATACCAACAGCTATTTTAGGATACCTGCTGTATATCCCCTTTATAATGCTCAGCTGCATAGCATGGTTTGAAAACATCGTGTGCTGTTCCCCAATATAGATAACCTTTGAGCTGAGGGCATCATCTATTATGTCTCTTAAACTCCTTTATCCCATTATCAGAAACGATTTCTGCTTTCTGTCTCACTTTAAGAACTCATACCATTCTGATAGTTTTTCACACTCTTTTCTACAATCCTGAAACCGTTAAGTTTTATTTTTGAATACTTACCGTAATGTTTAATCCTCCCTGCCACCATCTTCGCCTGAAGGTTACTGCTGAGATTAAACACTGTTATGACTTTGTCTTCCCCAAAGGGATTCTTGAATACCTCAACAAAATCTTCTGCAGGTAGTTTTTTTCCGAATATCTTTTCTAAAACAGGGTTGTCTGCACCTAAAACAACAACATTTTTCCCGTATATATCGCTGAAGGAAAACTGGTCAGGATTTTTTAGGGTTCCTTCTGTGTAGTATGCAGTGATAGGAGAGTATATATCTTTACTGCTGAGAAAAACAACAGCTTTTCTGTCTGCAAGGGTAAAGTGTATAACAGGATTTATCTCTTCCCAGTAAGGTTTCCTGAAAATCTGGTAATCTCTGTCAACAATAACCCTCAGAGGTTCGTCCTGTGATACAATCTCTACCTCTTCTTCTTTTCTATCAATCCATACTTCATGTTTTTCCATACCAAGATAGGTTTCTATAAAGACAGGTAACTTTATCCTGTATGCTTCTTTCTGTTTTATCTTCAGCTTTATGTGAAAAC
Organism: Persephonella sp.; assembly: GCA_030949555.1. Taxonomy (GTDB): domain Bacteria; phylum Aquificota; class Aquificia; order Aquificales; family Hydrogenothermaceae; genus Persephonella_A. The sequence goes on from JAUZSJ010000006.1 coordinate 13,696, forward strand.
CGTCTTCTTTCAATGTATGGTCTTTAACACTGACCTGTAAGTCAGGTATTCCCTTTCTTTCAATCCACTGATTGAAAAACCAGTCCAAATCTTTCCTGTATTCGTTCTCAAATACTGATTTTATGTCTTCCCACGAAACCCTTTTGAATCTAAAATTCTGGTACAGAAAGTTTAAAGCACTGTAAAACTTTTCCCTTCCTACAATCTCTTCTAACATATAGAAAAACATCATCGTTTTCCCGTAACCTATAGCTTCCGATTTTCTGTCTATTTTCCCCCTGAACTGTGTTAACGGATAGTCGTCTTTTGCATACGCCATATATTTCAGGATGCTGTTTTTCCTGTACATTCTTTTGTCTTCAGAGAAGTAATAATCTGAAAGGTATGTGGTCAGCCCCTCAGCCCAGTTTCCTCTGCTGTCATCAACATAGATGGAACATCCAAACCACTGATGGAGTATCTCGTGGGGAAGGGACTGGTTTATCACGAAGGGAAATCTTATTATCTGCTGACCTATAAGGGTGAATGTGGGCATAGAGTAGCCTGTTGGAAAGAAGTTTTCAACTATGGCAAACCTTTTGTAGGGAAATTTTCCTATCTTCTGAGAATACAGCTTTATGTATTCTTCAGTTTTCTGGAGATATCTGTCCATCAGGTCTTTATCTCTTTCAAAAAGTATGCCTGTATCTTTACACCTTCAAAACTTCTCTCCTTACCACATACTTTATCGTTCCAATCAGATGTATATGCTCTAAGGGGTGGGGAAATTTAAAGCTGTAGTAAGTCTTTCCTTCTTTTTTTTCTACTTTTTCTTCTTCAGCTTCAGAAATCAGTATAAAGCCCTGTGGAACTTCAACTTTAAGGGAGTAAACAGCAAGATTTTCAATAAATGGATACCAGTTCCCTAAAAGACTGACAGCCTCATCTGTGATAATATTTTCAGAATGAAAGTCAGAAAGTTTAAGGTTGTATATCACAGTCAGACTTTTTTCTGGAGACACCTCAACTGTGTAGCTTTTTTTGACAGGAATTTTTTCTCCCCCATAAAATACAGATACCACATCTAATCCTTCTGTTGACAGCTTTATAACTTCAGGTCTTCTGTCTGATGTTATTGTTGCTCCTCCTCTAAGGGAACTGTTCTGGGTATCTATAGAGATGTCAAGTCTGTAAAAAACAGCACTGTAACCTGTATTGAGGATAAATACATAAAAAGGGAAAACCAACATTAATCTTTTCATAGCTTTTTCCTTTTTCTTTTATAGTTTTATAATTATTCTAAAATAAAAAAATGAAATGGTGATGAAATGGGAATAAAAGTTGTTGCAACGAACAAAAATGCATACCATAACTATAACATCATAGAGACATACGAGGCAGGTCTTGTCCTTGAAGGTTCTGAAGTAAAGTCTATCAGAGAAGGGTCTGTAAATTTGAGGGACTCTTTTATCAGAATAGATAATGGAGAAGCTTACATACACAACATGTACGTAGCTCCCTACAAACCTGCAGGAAAACTACAGCACGACCCTTACAGAAAGAGAAAGCTGCTGCTCCACAAAAGGGAGATTTTAAAGCTTATGGGAAAGGTTCAGGAGAAGGGTTTGACTATTATTCCTTTGAAGTTATATTTTAAAAATGGAAAGGCAAAGTTAGAGATAGCTCTTGCAAAAGGAAAGGCAAAGTATGAGAAAAGGGAGGCAATAAAGGAAAGGGATATAAAAAGAGAGCTATCAAAAAAATACAAGGGAAGGATTAAGCTGTGAACATCAGTGAGATAAAAGAGCTTGCAAAGAGGTTCACACCTGAGCAGATAGAAGAATGTATAAGCCAGACCCTGAAGGTAGGAAAGCCAACCCTCAAAGGGTGTGAACTGTCTGGAGATGTTATGGAAATTCTCAACACCCTTGCAAAGGCTGAAACAGTAAGGGAATTAATGGATAAAGGCATGACAGAAATTGAAGCAATAAGAGAGCTTGCAAAAAGAATAAGAAAGATTCAGGGGGCAGAAAGATGAACATAAGAGAGATAAAGGAACTTGCTGAAAGGTTTTCTAAAGAACAGCTGGAAAACTGTATAACTCAGACTGTTGAAAATGGTAAGAATGATTGTGAGATAAACGGGGAAGTTTTAGATGTAGTAAATACACTGGCAAAGGCACAGACTGTCAGAGAGCTGATGGATAAAGGTATGAGTCAGATGGAAGCTGTAAGGGAACTTGCAAGAAGGATAAGGCAGGTTCAGGGAGGATAATATGAATAGAATTTTACTGCCTGCGGTGGCATTTTTAGTTTTTCTCACAGGATGCACAAAAGAGGCATATGAAGGAGCTGTTGTAGGAGGAGCTGCAGGCTCTGCTGTTGGAGCCATACTGGACGAGGAAAATCCCTGGAGAGGAGCATTCATTGGTGGAGTTATAGGGGCTGTTGTAACAGGAACTGTCGTTGAGATTTCCAACAGGGCAGCTGAAGAGTGTTCTGAGTATGGCAGACCTGTAATATACAGATGTCATAAATGCAGAGAAAAAGTATGGATAAAAGCCACCCCTGTAGGCTGGGCTGGAAGATGCAGGGTAGTAAAGATACAGTATTTCAGAGGAGATAAACTGATAAAGGTGAAGAGAAAAAAGGTGTGTGTCAGAAAAAGACACCACCACTAAATTTTAACAACCATACAGGTTGTTGCTTTCTTTACACCTTTTATTGAATGTATGTCCCTTATTACAACCTTTCCTATCTCATTCTGGTCTTCACCTTCTAAAAACACAATAATGTCGTAAATCCCTGTCACAACATCAGCAGACTTTACATTTTCTATTTTTGCGAGTTCCTCCATTATGTAGGGGATGTCTGTAGGATTGGCTTCAATCAACACATAAGCGGTAGATTTGTCTTTTATATCTATCTCTTTAAGCAGCTGTGAAAAAGGTATAGGGGCTTCATTCAGTTGCTCTTCCATTGTCCTCTCCTACTTTAGATTTTTCTTTGCTCCTTCAATGGCTCCAATAATTGCTCCTTCTAAAACAGAGAATGTTTTCTTTATAATGTTTTCTGTTTCATCCAACACCTTTACAACTGTCTCTTTACTTATCATCTCTCCAGGAGTTTTCTCTAATGTTCTCATTTTAAGTCTCTCTAAATCCTGCTTCAGTCTTTCTATCTCCTGCTTTAAAATCTCTACATCCACATCTTCCCTCTTCTTTTCTTTTTTTTCAGCCATCTTTAACACCTCCTTATAATATATAACGGGTTAGGTCTTCACTCTGTACAACGTCTTCAAGTTTCTGTCTTACAACTTTCTCATCAATAATAATATACTGCCCCTTCAGTTCTGGTGCTTCAAATGAGTAATCTTCCATTATTCTCTCTAATATTGTATGGAGTCTTCTTGCTCCAATGTTTTCTGTTTTTTCATTTACCTCCTCTGCTATCTCTGCTATTATCTCAATAGCATCATCCGTAAACTCAATATGAACCCCCTCTGTTTCCATAAGGGCTTTATACTGTTTTGTAAGAGCATTTTTAGGCTGTGTCAGTATCTTAACAAAATCCTCTTTTGTTAGAGGTTGTAGTTCCACCCTTATGGGAAATCTTCCCTGAAGCTCTGGTATCAGGTCAGAAGGCTTTGACAGATGAAAAGCTCCTGCTGCTATAAACAGTATGTGGTCTGTTTTGATAGGACCATATTTTGTAGAAACAGTCGTTCCCTCAACAATAGGAAGAAGGTCTCTCTGAACACCCTCTCTTGAAACATCAGGAGAAGAGCCTGAAGACTTACCGGCTACCTTGTCTATCTCGTCAATAAACACTATACCAAAGTTTTCAGCCCTGTAAATTGCCTCTGATGCCACTTCGTCCATATCTATCAGTTTCTCTGCTTCCTGCTGCTGAAGTATTTTCATAGCTTCCTTTACTGTAACCTTTCTCCTTTTCTTTCTTGAAGGTGAAAGACTTGAAAAAAGGTCTCTCAGCTGATTTTCTATATCTTCCATTCCCGGTGCTATTACACCACCTATTACAGATACAGGCTTTTCTTCCACATCTATCTCTATTGTTCTGTCATCAAGCTGGCCCTCCTGAGCATCTGCTGAACTTTTCTCTTGCTGGAGATTCTTCCTCCTCCAAATGACTCAAGACTTCCGTATCTTCTCACCTTTCTGGGAACAAGATAGTCTAAAACCTTCTCTTCAGCTAACTTCCTTGCCTTTTCCTGAACTTCTTCCATCTTCTCTGCTTTAACCTGTCTCATATGAAGCCTCTGCAAGCTCCCTTATTATTGATTCCACATCTCTTCCCACATAACCAACTTCTGTAAACTTTGTTGCTTCCACTTTTATAAACGGTGCTCCTACTAAATTTGCAAGTCTTCTTGCTATCTCTGTCTTTCCCACTCCTGTTGGACCAATCATCAGGATGTTTTTTGGTATAACCTCATCTCTTAAGTCTTCAGGAAGCTGCTGTCTTCTCCATCTGTTTCTTAGAGCTATTGCAACAGCTTTCTTTGCCTCTTTTTGGCCGACAATATATTTGTCAAGTTCCTGAACAATCTGTTTTGGTGTGAGTTCAGACTTTATCTTCAATACATACCTCCTTTAATCTTCAAGTGTTGATAAATCTCCTATTTCCAGTCCCAGTTCTTTTGCCCTGAGAACTCTTCTCATTATCTTACCAGACCTTGTTTTTGGTAGCTTTTCAACAAACTCTATCTCTTCAGGTATTGCTATAGGGCTGAGAATCTTCTTTACAGTTTCCTGTATTTCCTTTTTCAGCTCTTCTGAAGGCTGTACTCCAATTCTCAGAACAACAAACGCCTTTATTTTCTGACCTTTTATAGGGTCTGGTTTACCTATAACTGCAGCTTCAACAACATCTGGATGTTCAACAATTGCACTTTCAACCTCCATTGTTCCAATTCTGTGTCCTGCAACATTGATTACGTCATCAGCCCTTCCTAAAATCATTACGTATCCGTCTTCATCTATTGTTGCAAGGTCTTCTGTGTTATAAACATGGTCAATATCTGTCCAGTATTTTTTATACCTTTCAGGGTTTCCCCAGCATGTCCTTAGCATTGAAGGCCATGGATTTTTTATAACAAGATATCCAACAGTGTTGGGAGGCAGCTCATTTCCATTTTTGTCAACAACTGCAGCTTCTATTGTAAAAAATGGTTTTCCCGCTTTTCCTGGCTTCGTCGGATAGGATGGTATTGTGGAAATCATGTGTGAACCTGTTTCTGTCTGCCACCATGTATCCACAATAACACATCTCTTTCTTCCAATATGTTCATAGTACCATTCCCATGCTTCTGGATTTATTGGCTCACCTACAGAACCTAAAATTCTGAGGGATGAAAGGTCATACTGCAGCAGGGATACTGTCTCCATACCTCATAAGCATTCTTATTGCTGTTGGTGCTGTATAAAAAACATTTACTTTATACTTTTCAACGTACTCCCACCATATTCCAGGATGAGGGTATACAGGAACTCCTTCCATGATTACAGATGTAACGCCATTTACCAGGGGTGCATAAACAATATAGCTGTGTCCTGTAATCCACCCGACATCTGCAGTACACCAGTAAATCTCATCCCTCCATAGAAGGTCAAATATAATCTTTGCTGTATAGTAGGTGTTCACCATGTAACCTCCAACAACATGGAGCACACCCTTTGGTCTTCCTGTTGTCCCTGATGTGTCAAAGAAAGTATAAACAGGGGGGCTTCTGAATCCATAATTTCAGGTTCACACTCTCCACGATACTCCTGCATGAATCTGTTGAAGTCGTGGTATTTTCCTTTCAACTCATCATCTCTATCCCACACAACAACATTTTTACAAAATCAAGTCCCTTTATAGCATTTTCAACTGTTGGGAAGAAGAGGAATCTTTTTTCCCTCTCTTCTCTCCTGCATGGGCAGCAGTTATAACAGCAGAAGCTGCAGCGTCTTCTATTCTCATCCTCAATGCCTGCTCACTGAAACCTGCAAAAACAACAGAATGTATAACACCTACCCTTGCACATGCAAGCATTGCTATAATTGCCTCAATAGAGTTTGGCATGTATATAGAAACCCTGTCTCCCCTTTTTTCAGTCCCTAAGGATTTCAGGCCATTGGCAAATGAGTTTACCTTCTTCAATAACTCACTGTATGTTATTCTCTCTTCATTGCCATCTTCATCCGCATATATATGCGGTTTATATCTCCTTTCCATCTTTTATATGTCTGTCCAGTGCATTCACTGTTATGTTCGTTTTTCCGTTAATAAACCATTTTGCATGGGGAAACCCACTCCAGTACTTTATCCCACTTTCTGTACCAGAAAAGCTCACTGGCAACATCCTCCCAGAACTTTTCCCTGTTTTCAATAGATTTTCTGTAAACTTTTATCGTAATCCTTTATCCACGCTCTTTTAACAATATCCTCAGGTTGGATAAACCTTTTCACCAACCCAACTAGAGTAGAAGACTTCGTCTCTATCTGGCATTTTTTAAGCCCCATTTTTAGTTCCTAATCTTAAATTTAAACCAATTTTCAGCTTTGAATAGTCCTTGCTTTTCTTCTTTTGTACGCAGCTTTTACAAAAGAAACAAATAGAGGATGGGGGCTGAAAGGTTTACTCTTAAACTCTGGATGAAACTGACATGCCACAAACCACTGGTGCATGTCTTCTGGCAGCTCTATTATCTCTGCAAGATTTTTTGCCTTATAAACACCAGATACGATAAGACCCTTTTCTTCCAAAATAGGTCTGAAATCAGGGTTAAACTCATATCTGTGTCTGTGTCTTTCGTAAATTTCCTTTTTTCCATAAATCCCATAAGCCTTTGTCCCTTCTATCAATGTACATCTGTATGCTCCAAGCCTCATTGTTCCACCTTTTTTATCTACACTCTTCTGTTCAGGCATCAGGTCAATTACAGGATACGGTGTTTCAGGGTCAAACTCTGTTGAGTTTGCCTCCTTTTAATCCTATTACATTCCTTGCAAACTCAATAACTGCAACCTGCATACCAAGACATATACCGAAGTATGGGATGTTATTTTCCCTTGCAAATTTAGCTGTCAGTATCTTACCCTCCACCCCTCTTTCTCCAAATCCTCCAGGAACAAGTATTCCATCAAAATCACCAAGTTTTTCTTGAATATTCTCTTCTGTTATCTGGTCTGCATTTATCCAGTGGAGGTTTACCTTTATCTGATCTGGTATCTGAGCATGATTGAAAGACTCTATAATGCTTTTGTATGCATCTTTCAGCTCAACGTACTTGCCAACAATACCTATATCAACCTCTTCCTTCAATTTTGTTAAGGTATTTACTATCCTGTGCCAGTGTTTTCAGGTCAGGTTCTCTATACGGGAGGTTAAGACGTCTTGCAATAATCCTGTCAATTTTTTCCCTGTGAAAGTAAAGGGGTATTCTGTATATTGTATCCACATCTGGTGCGGATATAACAGCATCTTCCTCCACATTTGTAAAAAGTGCGAGCTTTCTCTTTATAGCTTTCGGAAGGGGTCTGTCTGCCCTACATATAAGTATGTCTGGCTGAATTCCTATTGCCCTTAATTCTTTTACAGAATGCTGTGATGGTTTTGTTTTTCAGCTCTCCCTGCTGCCTTTATGTAGGGAACATAAGTTAGATGAATAAATAGAGCATTTTCTTTTCCAAGCTCCAACCCCATCTGTCTGATTGCCTCTAAAAACGGCAAACTTTCTATGTCTCCAACTGTTCCACCAATCTCAACAAGGGCTATTTCAGACTTTGCTGCAGCTTTTTCAATACTTCTGATTATTTCATTTGTAAAGTGGGGAATAACCTGAACAGTAGCCCCAAGGTATGCCCCTCTCCTTTCCTTTTCTAAGAGTGAATAGTAAAGTTTTCCTGAGGTTGTGTTATTGTATTTTGTCAGAGTTACATTAGTAAATCTCTCATAATGACCAAAGGTCAAGGTCTGTTTCTGCTCCATCTTCTGTAACATAAAC
>JAUZSJ010000007.1 GCA_030949555.1 Persephonella sp.
CAGCTCTGTTTATAAAACAGCAAGGGAAGGCAGAAACAGGAAGGATACCGTTATTGAAGAAAAATTTTTAAACAGTTTTTTTCCACCTGACCAGCCTTCAGGGTTTAACACCCCTGTCCACAAGCCTTTAAACATTAAAAAACAAAAAAAACATCTAACTCTATCAGGAAAAAAATTATCTCCAGAGATTTTTCCTTTTTTGAAGAATAATTTACATCCTGCAAAAAACAATCTGAAACAAAATTCAAGGAATATTTCTTCTGTTAAATATCTGCCTGAAATGGATGTCAGGTCAAGTTTCCCAAAAACTTCCATAGCACCCTCTCAGTATTTGAATGCAGAGCCTCCTCTTTCATCGCAGGATAAACCTCACTCCACAGGCGCTTCTTTCCCCCTTCAGTCAGCAATTTACCTTTGGCAAAAGCTCCCCAGGTCTCCAGGCAGGTCTCGGGCTGTGAACAGTTATACATCTCCTTCTTTAAAAGAGAGGTTCTCTCATGATTTTTTTGCAAAAAAAACATTTATCCATAGAGATATAAAAAGCTTTCCATCAACATTAGAAAAGTTAACAGTACCTGAAAATCAGACTTTTCATAAAGAAAGGAAAGACAAATCTGTTTCTCAAAATATTCCTGAAAATGTAAATACAGATACAGTTAAAAGCCAGCTGGGATGCAGGATTTATATTAAAATCAGATTCAGATAAAGAAATGTCTGTATACCAGTCAAAAAATCCCTCCTCCAGAAAGTAAATCTTCCATTTCCAGTAAAAAAGAAGAAAACTTTCTTCAAAAACGGTAAGCACAGAATATGAGAACCAGCGACAGAACAAGACAGAAAACCAAAAACAGAAAAATCAGAAAAGAGACTATCTGACATACAGGTAGTGCAGGATAGCAGAGAAACAAAAAACGAAATTCCAGATTCAGAAAAAGTTCCTGGTCTGCTTCACAGCAAATTTTACCCTTTAGAGATTTTTAGAAAGAGCAACCATAAAGTAATGAAAAACCCAAAATCTTCTCAGAAAAGAAATATACTGGGGGCATATCTGAAAGACAGGAAAGGGTAGAAAATGAAAAGTTAAAGCAAAAATCAAAGTGAGAGTTATGAAGAGGGGTAATACAGTAGTGGAGTTTACCTTTCATTCAGAAAAAGGTAAACTACCGATAAATGCAGATAAAAGACAGATGTCTCTAATGCTGAACAGCCTAACATCAGTCTTCAGGACAAAGAAATTCACACAACAGAGGAAGTTCTTCTGAGGGATGCTTCCATCAGGATGGTCAGCACAGTAACTATTTAGTAAGCTATGACCGTGATTCAGATATGGAAATTAAAAACAGAGATATATCTTTTATACCGAAGTTAGAGCATATGAATTTCAGAGCCCGTTATAACGGATACAGACTTGATTTGTCAATCACTCTGAAGAATATAAATTTTGATATGGTAAAATCAATAAAAAGTGAGATATCCCATATTATTGAGGAAAGTGGTATAAAGAGTTATATCCTGAGACTTAAAAGTAAGGAAAAGAGCTACAGATTTTCTTCTGAAAATCACTCAGAAAAAAACAGTGAGACAAGAGAAGTAAATGTCAGGGTTTAACAGGTTTTTTTTGCTACTACTTCTGGTCTTTGTTTTTTCTTATGGTGAAATACAGAAAACAGAGCAACACACACAGGAACACATAAATGTTTTTAAAGAAAAATACAACCTGGCAGTCCTGATGTACAGGAGGGGTTCTTACTACACAGCCCTTAACATCCTATCAAAACTGATTTTAGAGAGAGATAATCCTTACTATCCAGATGCCCTTTTTCTGTCTGCAAAGATATACCTTCATCTTGGAGTAAAAACAGGAATAAAGGAGTTTCTCCATAAAGCCCTGTACTACCTCAACACATACTCTTACTCAGCAAACAATCCATTTAAATGGGAATTTTATTACATAAAGGGGAACATATACGAAAATATGTTTATGTATGAGAGAGCCCTTGCTACCTATAAAATGGCTTTTGGAAAAGCAAAAACGAAAAAGGAACAGTTCAAAACCATAATAGGAATCCTGAGAACAGCAGCATGGCTAAAGAGGTTAGACATATTCACAAGATATCTGATACTGGTAAACTTAGAAGAACTGTCTGAAACAGAGAAAAGAGAGTTTGAATTTGTAAAAGGGCTTGCAGAGTTCCAGAAAAGAAATTATGCAGAAGCTATAAAATATCTCACTCCTGTATATGAAAATTACGAGCAGTATCTTATAGAAAATCCTAATTACTACCTTATAATAGGAGAAAACGCATACCGTCTTGGAGATCACAGATTTGCAAAAAAGGTGTTCAGAAGAATTATAAGTATTGTTAAAGATGAATCTGTTATAAGGAAAGCAACCCTCAGACTTGGAGATATAGCTCTTAAGAATGAAGATAGAATTCTTGCATTCAATTACTACTACCGTGTGTTAACACGATATCCGGATACTGAAGAGGCAAAAGTAGCAAAGTTAAAACTGATAGCCCTTTCCTCTTACAAAGATATAAAAAAGAAACTTCTCCATTCAGAGGATAAAGATTTCAAGGACCCTTTTATGTTTGTACTCAAGACCCTTGTTTTGAACAGAAACAACTATGTGGGATTTTTTGCACTGGGAAATTTCGGTAGATTTGCTATAAACTCTGAATCTGATGAAATCTTCAAAAACTTGTGTGGGAGCTTTCCCTTGTGGATGTGAGTAGAATGAGATTTGAACATATTGAATACATAAACAACCTCTGGGGAAAAGAACTAAAAGAAGTACACTATTTAAGAATATGCCAGATTTACGAAGCAAACAGAAAGTTTTCCCATAGAGTGTTTGATAAACAGAACCTTCTCCTTGTTTACACCTCACTGAAAAGGTGTGGAAAGTACGATGAGACTGTAGAGCTTGCGAAAATTATATACAAAAGATGGAAAGATGATAAATCACTGCTTCTTTTATCTGATGCATATTTTTCTGCTGGAAAGTACAGAAAATCTGTAGATGTGCTGAAAAAAATAAAAATTAAAAACTGTGATTACTTTATTCTTTCAGGAAAAAACAGTATATTCCTGAGAAATGGCAGGCCTGAGCTGGCAGACAGAATATTGTCAAGTTGCAGGAAGGAAAATGTTGAAAATATGTGATAGCCTCATACATAATGTTAGAGAATGGAAGATTAGATGATGCTTTAAAACTGTTTGGCAGAGTGTATAAACAGTTTTACAGATATTACAGAGAAAACCTTATAGGAAGAATATTCTTACGGAAACTTGTTTACATGCTGTTCAGGAAAAACAGATACACGGAAGTTCTAAAGATTATTCAGCCTGTTTCCGAAAAACTAAGCAAAGACTGTGACCTTAACAGCTGGTATCTGATTGCAATGCTCAGAGCAGGGAGAAACAAAAGAAGTAGAAATGATAAAAGATAGAATAACAGGATGTCAGACACAGTGGAGCACTGTTGCAAAAAATGTGTATGAAGATTTTAAACTAATCAGAGGGCTGGAGAATGAGTGAGCTTTTTTCCCACATTGACAGCCTTGGAAGAAAAAGCGTCATTTTTTCTTCAGAGGGTAAAGGTTATTCAGGGTAATATTGCAAACGCAGACACCCCTTTATCAACCAGTTGACCTTAAATTTGAAAAGATTGTGCGGCAGCAAATCAGACTTAAAAGAACAGACCCGAAACATATAGACCCATTTCCTGAAGTAAAAGTAAAGATAGAAGAGATAAAAACGAAAAACTTTACAGGATACGACCAGAACAGAGTAAATGTAGAAGAGGAGCTGGCAAAGTTAGCAGAAAGTTCCATCATGTATAAAACTCTACTTGAGTCAATGAAAAAAGAGATGGCAAAACTGAAATATGCAATATCTGGCAGATAGGGGGATGTAGACAATGATTTTTAAAGGTTTAGAAACATCTATAACAGGAATGGCAGCCCAGAGAATAAGGATAGATATTGCATCTTCTAATCTCGCAAATGTTAATTCTACGAGAGCAGAAAATGGACAGCCTTATAGAAGGAAAGTTCCCGTTTTCAGAGCTATTTTAGATAAAGAAGCAGGTGTACCTGTTTATCAGGTCAGAGTTTCAAAGATTGTTGCAGACCCTTCTCCTTATAAGATGAAGTACGACCCAAAACATCCAGATGCAGGACCTGACGGTTATGTGAGGCTGCCAAATGTAGACCCTCTGAGAGAGATGGTTGATATGATGTCTGCAATCAGAACATATGAGGCAAATCTGACAGCATTTAATACACACAAAGACATGCTGTTAAAAAGTCTTGAACTAATAAGAGTA
>JAUZSJ010000008.1 GCA_030949555.1 Persephonella sp.
GGCTTATCTGGGTTATGACGTATACAGGAAAAACAGACTGAAAGGAGCATTGAAATGGAGAGGAAACAGATTTTAATACTGTTATAGATGAGATAGTTTCAATCATACAGAAAAATGCCTCAGGAAACAGCCGTTATTGCTTTTACCATACTCTGAAATGAAACATTCTCGGCTCTGAAAAAAATTACAGGAAAAGTCAGGAGTAATCTTGAGCTCAACAATCACCACAACAGCCCTCCCAGTAATAAAAGGCTTTACAGAGACTGGAGGAGAGTACAGCATGCCTGACGAAGATGACATCTTAAATGCTGAAAAAGTTATCGTTGTTGGAAATGACATTTCGGACGTAAATCCTGTTATCACATACCTGTTTCACAAAAATTACAGTGAAGGATTTGAGACAGGAAAGGACAAACAGATTGTTTTCATGGGAGAAAAACCCCTCCACATAAACAAATTTTATCCAGAGGTGATAAACAGGAAAATTGAGGAAATCTCTATAAATGATATAGATACAGATGAAAAAACAGTTATTATATACTCAACCACCACCTTAAAAGGGGAAAAAGCCTACAGTTTTGGAAAACTTCTTGGGGAGATACATAAAAAAACAGGAGCTAAAGTTCTGATACTCCCTCAGGAAGCAAACGGAATTGGCCTGATAAAAAGTCTGAAGCTTGCCTACCTTCCTGATGTGATTAAGGAAACAAAAAATGGGCAGATAAAAAATCTTATTCTCATAGGTGAAGACATTGTTGACCACATAACAGATGAAGAGCTTCAGGAGATATTCCTGAAAGCTGAAAACAGCATCATTATCACGCCTTTTTCTGATGGACTTGCCCTCTCCTGCAGCTATGCTGTTGGAACAACACTATGGATGGAAGACAACAGAACATTTGAAGGCTTCAGAGGAAGAGTTCAGACTAAAAGCAGTATCACAGGTGGATTGACAGAAGAAAAAATAGTCCAGACTATAACAGAAAGAGATAAAAGAAACTCCAAAAGCTGTAAGAAAAGAACAAAAAGATACTTCTTTTTATGACTGGGAAGGCTTTGAGTACCCTTACATATCACTGTGGGATTTTGGATACATAGGAAGAAGGTCTGACAATCTGATGAACTATAGGCTGAAAAGGAAAGCAGGCTGGAGGTTGAACATGAACATTAAGATGGGCATAGCAAAAGCAGGAATTAAACCGTCAGGCGATTACGACATCCTTGTCCTGAAATTCCCCCCTTCCGTTTACAGCCTTGTCCTGACTCAGAACTCCCTTGCTGCTGCCCCTGTCATATACGACAGGATGATATCCCAGACCACCGATAGAATATCTGCCATTGTGGTAAACAGTGGAAACGCAAATGCAGCAACAGGAGAGGAAGGACTGAAAAACGCAGAGAAAATGGCCCAGATGGTGGAAGAGCTTTTAGAGTTAGACGAACCTGTACTGGTTTTTTCAACAGGTGTTATAGGTGTTCAGCTCCCTATGGAAAAAGTTGAAAAAGGCATAAACGAAGCCTGCAACAATCTTACAGATTTAGACCTGAAAACAGCCAGCAGAGCCATATCCACAACAGACTCTTTTGAAAAATACTACCAGACAGAAGGGGAGATAGACGGTAAAAGCTTTAGAGTGTGGGGGGATAGCAAAAGGGAGCAGGAATGATACATCCCTGACATGGCAACAATGCTGGCTTACATATTCACAGATGTCCAGATAGATAAACAAGCTCCTTGACAGAGTTATGAAGGTTGTTGTGGATAGAAGTTTTAACTCAATTGATGTGGATGGATGCGAAAGCACTAACGACAGCTTTTTAATAGTGGCTACAGGTGAAAGCGAGGTCAAGATAACAGAAGAAAACAAAACACCTTTTGCAAAGAAGGTTTTAGAGGTTGCCTTAAACCTTGCAAAGATGATAGTAAAGGACGGAGAAGGGGCAACAAAACTTATTCAGATAAATGTGTTTAACGGAAAAAGCAAAGAAGAAGCAAAAAAAGTGGGAGAAGCTATAGCCCTTTCTAACCTTTTTAAAACAGCAATGTTTGGCAATGACCCTAACTGGGGAAGAATTCTATCTGCTGTTGGACAGCTCCATTTAGATATAGATTTCTCAAAGGTGAAGCTGTATATTGGAGATTTTTTAATTTACAGGGGAGAGCCTGTCCCCTTTGACAGGGAAAGTGCCGTCAGATATCTGAAAGAAAGTGATGAGGTTGTTATAGACCTTTATTTAGAAAGGGGAGAGTCTGACTGGACATACTACACCTGTGACCTGACATACAGGTATGTGGAGATAAATGCAGAGTATACAACCTGAAATGTTAAAATAGTATTGTCAACAAAAGATTTTTGGATTAGATTACTTATTAGTAATCATTACTGATTAGGAGACAAGAGATGGAAAGGTTGATAATATTTGATACAACTCTGAGAGATGGAGAGCAGGCTCCCGGATTTTCCATGACTGTCGAAGAGAAGGTAACCATGGCTCAGCAGTTGGAAAAGTTAGGGGCTGATGTTATAGAAGCAGGATTTGCTGCAGCATCACCGGGAGACTTTGAGGCTGTAAATGCAGTGGCAGAAACTGTAAAAAACTCCACTGTGTGCTCTCTTGCAAGAGCCCTTGAACCGGACATAGAAAAAGCAGGTGAAGCCCTTGCTCCAGCAGAAAGAAAAAGAATACACACATTTATAGCAACCTCTCCCATCCATATGAAGTATAAACTGAAGATGAGCCCTCAGACAGGTAATAGAAAGAGCCGTCTCTGCTGTAAAGTTTGCAAGAAATTTTACAGATGATGTGGAGTTTTCTGCTGAAGATGCTTTCCGCTCTGAGAGGGAATTTCTGTTCAGGGTTTTTGAAGCGGTAATAGATGCAGGAGCGAAGACTATAAATGTCCCGGATACCGTTGGCTATGCGATACCAGAAGAGTTTGGTCAGCTTATAGCAGAGATAAAAAATAATGTTCCAAACATAGATAAAGCCGTTATATCTGTCCACTGCCACAACGACCTGGGTCTTGCCGTTGCAAACTCACTTTCCGCTGTGAAAAACGGAGCAAGGCAGGCACATGTCACAATAAACGGAATTGGAGAGAGAGCAGGGAATGCAGCCCTTGAAGAAGTGGTAATGGCGATAAAGGTAAGGAAAGATTACTTTAAAGAGATTTACACAAATATAAACACTAAAGAGATATACAAAACCAGCAGACTGCTGTGCAGAATAACAGGCAGTTTCGTTCAGCCTAACAAGGCTATTGTTGGAGACAACGCATTTGCCCACGAGGCAGGAATACACCAGCACGGAATACTTGCACACAGAGAAACTTATGAGATTATGAGAGCTGAAGATGTAGGAGTTCCTGAATCAAAGATAGTCCTGGGTAAACACTCAGGAAGACACGCATTCAAAGCAAGGCTTGAGGAACTGGGATACAAAAATCTGTCAGAAGATGAGATAACAATGCTGTTTGAGAAATTCAAAAAGCTTGCAGACAAGAAAAAGGAAGTGTTTGACGAAGATATAGAAGCCCTCATATTGGACGAGCTGTTTAAAAGCTATCATGAGGTAAAACTGATATACTTCCATGTTCTCAGCGGAAACAGTGCAATACCTTCATCAACAGTAAAAATAGAAAAAGACGGAGAAGAAATAGTAGCCACATCTTCAGGTGACGGTCCAATAGACAGTGCTCTAAAGGCTCTTGAAAAAGCATTAGGCATAACAGGAAGGCTGAAAGATTACACAATCAGGTCTCTCAGTGCCGGTAAAGATGCAATGGGTGAAGTGAGAGTTGTAGTAGATTTTGACGGAACCATCAGCTCAGGAAGAGGAACCTCAACAGACATAATAGAAGCAAGTGTAAAGGCATGACCTTGATGCATACAACAGATACCTTGCAAGAAAAACATTCATAGAAAAGAGAATAACAGAAGGTATATAAGGAGGACTCCTTGAAAGGTAAACTTATTTTTGTTCTGTTACTGCTGATAGCCGCTGCAGGCGGCTATTTTTATTTCACTGGTGTTATAAACTTTCAGCCACCCAAAATAGTGTTTGAGAAAAAGCCCCAGTATTTAGGCTCAGACACAACACTAAAGTTTAAAATTATTGACGACAGGCCCGGTATAAAGGCAGTTCAGGTTTACATTATACAAAACAAAAACATAAAAATCCTTGAAGATTTAGAATTCCTCCAGGTCTTAAAGAAAAAGAATACAACCTCAGGGATAGACGCAAGAAAATACGGTCTGACAGAAGGAAAAGCGAAGATATCTATTGTTGCACAGGACAGCTCACTGCTGAAAAATACAAAAAATCTCACATACGAAGTAAATGTTGACCTTACACCTCCCACGCTGAGTATTCTGTCGTCTCCTGCTGGTATAATGAACGGAGGAACAGGATTTGTCTTTTACAGGACATCATCAGATGTTGAAAAGACAGGAGTAAAGGTGGGAAGCCTTGAGTTTAAATGTTTTAACGGCATTGTAGAAAACAAAAATATATACGGCTGTGCTTTTCCCTATCCATACTACTATAATAGAAAAAAACCTATAATAGTCTTTGCAGTTGACAGAGCAGGAAACAAAACATCCCGTGCCCTCAGATACTACTTTAAAAGAAAAAAATACAGAAGGTCTGTAATAAATCTGACAGATGAGTTTATAGAAACAAAGGTAAGACCTCTGTCAGACAGAGACATATCCGACCCGGTAGAGCTTTTCAAATATGTAAATGTAGAGGTCAGAAAGAAAAATGAAGACCTTATACACAAAATCACTTCAAAGGTGAGCATAAAGCAACCACTATTTCACACCAGTTTCCTCCAGCTGAGAAACTCAAAGATGCTTGGAGGATTTGCTGATTACAGAAAATACAGATACAAAGGCAAAATCGTCAGAGGGGCTGACGCTTACCACAAGGGAATGGACTTTGCATCCATAAAAAATGCCACTGTTCAGGCTGCAGAAGACGGTAAGGTCGTCTATACTGGATTTATAGGTATTTATGGAAATTCTGTTATCATAGAGCACGGAATGGGAGTGTTCACCATATACTCTCACCTTGCAGAGATACATGTAAATAAAGGAGATGAAGTTACAAGAGGAACAGAGATAGGAATAACAGACACAACAGGTCTTGCTGTAGGAGACCACCTACACTTTGGTGTTTTAGTTCAGGGATTTGAAGTTCATCCCATTGAGTGGTTAGACAGACACTGGATTAAAACAAGATTTTTAGATGAGTATAAAAGAATAAAACCCTTTACGGAGGTCGGTAATGAAGTTTTTATTGACACTGCAGACATTAACGAAATCAGAGCAGCAAATGAGCTAAAAATATTAGATGGTGTCACAACAAACCCAACACTTATAGCAAAAACAGGCAGACCATTTATGGAAGTGGTAAAAGAGATTTTAGAGGAGATACCTGACAAACCTGTGTCATTGGAAGTGGCAAGCACCGATTATGAAGGAATGATAAGAGAAGGTGAGATGCTGGCAAAGTTAGGCAGCAATGTGGTGATAAAAACTCCTATAACGTTAGATGGTTTAAAAGCTGTTAAATACTTTGAGTATAAGGGAATAAAAACAAATGTTACTCTAATATTCTCCCCTGCACAGGCACTTTTAGCCATGAAGGCAGGAGCTTCATACATATCCCCATTTGTAGGAAGACTTGATGACATAAGCCATACAGGAATGGAACTCATATCCCAGATTAGAACTATCATAGACAACTATGGATTTAATTCACAGATTATTGTGGCAAGTATCAGAAATCCAATACACGTGATAGAGTCTGCTATTATTGGAGCAGACATTGCGACAATACCTTATAAGGTAATATCCCAGCTGATAAAACATCCATTAACAGACACAGGTTTAGAAAGATTTTTAAAAGACTGGGAGTCAGTTCCTGACAAGCCATTTTAAATGAAATACAGGAAAAAGGGCATAAAAAAAGAGCATCACATTATAGAAGACGGGGAAGAGCTTTTACAGGACCTGATAAAAAAAGGATTAGTAAAGTCTATCATTCCCGGCAGGATAAAAACAACCCCAAAGGGTCAACCGGGAAACCCCCGTCTGACATTCCAGTATGAAACAAACTCAGGGGCAAAACTTCTCCTTAAAAAAGGCTCAACAGTTCAGGAAGTTTTTGTTATAACATCAGATGTTCAGGCACTGAAAGATTATCTATCAGAAAAATACCCAAAAAAATTAAAGGTTATCTACACTTACACCGAAATATAAGTATATCAAGAATTTACAGGCTTTACAATAAGGTTTTCAGCTCTCTTTTTTTACATAAATATTTCAGATTTTACCACACAGATTTTTAAAGTCAAAAAAATTTTTCTTTAAAATTTCTTAACAAATTTCTACTATAATCATCACCCAAGCAAATAAAGAGGGGTGAAATCATTGGACATCTGGGGTTCCATACTTTCGTCCATTTCACGGAGGGTGGACAGGTCAACCCTTAATCTGCTGAAAGGAATAGAAAAAGCAGAATACAAAAATGGACAGCTGTTTATCTCAACCCCAGATATAGTCTATAAAGAATGGTTAGAGTCAAATCTGCTTGAGGACATAAAAGAGTCAGCAACAGACCTTTTAGGCGAAAATCTTGAGATACTCATAGTCTCTAATGATGAAGAGCAGATTGAAACAGAAGTTAAGCAGATAAAACAGGAATATAACAAACCATACAGACTGACAAATCTTAACCCAAAATTTACCTTCAGCAACCTGATAATAGGAAACTGCAACAAGGTTGCCTATCAGGCATGTATAGCCGTTGCTGAAAACCTGGGGAGTATTTATAATCCCCTGTTTATATACGGAGGGGTTGGACTTGGTAAGACGCACCTGCTGCACGCTACAGCCCACTATGTCCTTTCAAAAAAATCCAGAGGCAAACATCATATACACCACAGCAGACACATTTATGTCAGAGCTTATATACTATCTGAGAAACGGCAGTATTCTTGAGTTCAGGAGAAGATACAGAAATGTAGACCTGCTTCTCATTGACGACGTTCAGTTTCTGCAGGGAAAGGAAAGAACACAGATAGAGCTATATCACATATTTAATGCCCTTCATCTGATAGGTAAACAGGTTATCCTCTCTTCAGACACCCCTCCCAAAAATCTGAAAGGTCTTCAGGAAAGGCTGAGAAGCCGTTTTGCCAGTGGTCTTGTGGTGGAGGTGAAAACTCCAGACCTTCAGACAAAACTGTCAATACTGAAAAAAAAGTCAAAAGAGATGGGCATATACCTGCCTTCAGATGTTTCACTGCTGATAGCAAAAACAATCAACTCTAACGTGAGAGAGCTTGAGAGCTCCCTGAACAAACTGAAAGCTTACAGTGAACTCTTAGGCAGGACCATAACACTGGATATGGCGAGGGACCTTTTGAAAGATTTGTTTGAGATAAAGGAGATGGAAATCAGCCTGTCTATAGACAGAATACAGAAAGAGGTTGCAAATTATTTTGGGGTAAACATAAACGAGATACTTGGAAACTCAAGGAAAAAAAAGGTTGCCATGGCCCGTCAGATAGCCATGTATCTGTCCAGATATCTGACAGACAAATCCCTCAGCGAAATATCTAAAGCATTCAAGAAAAAGGACCACACCACAGTTATAAATGCTATAGACAAAGTAGAAAAAACCATGGAAAAGGACAGAAAGTTCAAACTGACTGTTGAGTTCCTCAGGGACAAAATACTCACGTCATAAACTGCCCTTCAGACCGTTCATAGATATAAAACCCTGAGGAAAAAAGACGGGAACTGGATTGCAGTTGCTCCTCACCTTCTTTTAATAATTTACACATTCTTTTTTCCGAGCTTAGAACTGGATTGGATTACTGGCTTCTGACCCACAGAAACCCTGAGGAGAAAGAGGAGAGGAGAATGTTAGAAGAAGACGACAATAAAAGCATTCTTGACCTGTTTGACGATAACGACGACTTTTTTGACGACTGATGTCAGATTTTGAGAGATTATTTCGTTATTAATAGTTGACAGGTTTTTTTATTTGATGTTTTAATAGTCCGTGAGAGGGGTGCCATGGGAGGAAAAAAAGAGAAGTACCTGATAGCCTTAGCAGGTTTATTCCACGACATAGGGAAGTTTTACTGGAGAGCAACAGGAGAAACCACATCTCCGGAAGAAAAGAAAAGTTTGGACATGCTCATGCTGTTTTATCTGCAAAATGGATTGAAAAAACAAAAAAACATATTTGAAAAAGTAGAAAAAGGTTTAACAGCCAAACTCATAAATTGGGGAGCAAAACATCACAATC
>JAUZSJ010000009.1 GCA_030949555.1 Persephonella sp.
TGATAATCATTTGGTCAGGTCTCTTGAGAAGATTGCACTGCTCTGTTGTTCCTTCTAAGACGTATCTGCCTGCACAGTTTGCCTTTTATTCTGACTTCTGCTACTCCTCAACAGGTATGGAGCTTCAGCCCAGAAAATTCCATCTCTCATAGGTTTCCATCTTAATACGTAAAGGTGTATAACGTTTTCGTTTTCGTTTCTGTCGTAATCTACAGGCACTTTGTCTTTCAGATAGTCAAACTCTCCAGTCAAATGCGGAAAAGGAAATTTTAGTTCCACGAAGTCGCAGAACCGGTCTCTGTAAAACGGCCATCTCCCCACTTCTCCTTTGCCTCCTTTCCATTCCTTCAGGAAGATGAAATTTAGCAGAAAATCTGCAAATCTCCGTCTGTCTTGACCTCAGGGATTGAAATAAATAATCTACTGCTACTGCCCACAGTTTGTTTCCTTTGCGCAGCAAAAACTGTATTCCTCAGCAAGGTCTAAGGCTCTGCCTAATACCTGAGCTGTGGCAGCTGATTTGCCTCATCACCCCCCTGCAGTAGATGTGGATCATGCCTGCAGGGCAAAAGCCTTTCAACCCCGCTCTTCCTGATATTTCAGCTTCTACCTCTCTCCTGCGTCTAATACGCTGTCTATTCCTTGACTTCTGTTCCCTTCGCTGTATATTACTGCCATTCGTTTATATGTGCTGTTGCTCATAGTTTCCCTCTCTGAAACTTAGATGGGGTTTTGCTGTAAGTGCAACCAGTAAGTATGAAAGCTACCGCCAATAACAGTGCTGTAATCCCTCATATCAGCCCCTCCTCCTGCATGGGTTCTGTGTATAGGAATTACGCAAGATTAAGAGGGTATTCACTCCATTTCTTTCAGGATTTTGTATATGTATGTTGAGTAGTCTATTGATTTGTTTCTTTCTTTCTGATAAAGTGTTCTCTGTGCTGGTCAAGAAATGTTCTTTATTCTTTCCTTATCCATTGTTTTGAGTAGCAGTTTAGCAAGGATTATCAAGCGCTCTTGCTTCTCTTTTCTTTTCTTTTTCTTTTATTTTCTTTTGTTTTTCTTTTATTTTCATTTGCTTTTCTTTTGCGTTGCATAGCTGATAAAAGAGTTTTTCTCCATTTTCAAGAAACCTGAACTCTTCCCATTCTTTTTGTATTTGCTTTTGAAGAACTCAAGTTTTTCTTTGTTGATACTCATTGCTGACCTCCTTTAAGACAAGAACCGTATTAAAAATGCGATTATTATTCCAATTATAATGCCTAAGATTGTTAGGTAGAAGTTGTCACATTTTTTGTTTTTCAGTCTGGATATGTTCTCTTGAAGTTTTTATTTTCTGCAGTTAGCTGTTGAACTTCTTTGTCTAAGTTCCTGTATTTTTTCTTCATATATTTCTGCTGTTTGTTTTGAGGAGAGAGACAGAGTATCTGTTAATCTTTTCTTCAATTGCAATTTGTCTTATGCTTTTGCCTTCTTTTAGTTTTTGTAATATCTTTTGCCTTTTCCATAGAAAACCTATGACATCTCATATGACATCTCATATATAGAAGTAAATTTAAATTTGTTTATTTAATGTGTCAATTATTTTTATTTTGAGAGAAAAAAGTGATAAAGCGCACCTCCGCAAACATTTTGTTTGCTTCGGCGCTTATATCTTGACATCTTTAGCTAACATTTATAGCCTAATTCAATAACACCTCTTTTAAGCAGATGCAAGCAATGAAACAAACAATCTATTACCTATCAGACCTAAAATGGTATAACAGGGTTACAGGGATACACACAAAGCAAGGCAGACGTTCTCAGGGCACATTTAAACTACATAGAAAAATCAAAAGATTTTGTTTTTGCGCTATCGGACAAGAAACACATACTTGAAAGGTCAAAGCTTGCAGACAAAAGAGTTAACAGCAGAATAGCAGTATCTTTTGTTTTAGCAATTCCGAATGATTTAGAAGGGGAACAGGTCAGACAATTTGCTGAGGAAGTCAGGGGTGAACTTGCAGGTATGAATGATATGGACAAAGAGGACATATACATAGCCTTTCACGATGCAACAGGTATATCAGGGAGAAAGAACAAACACTTTCACATAGTTTTGCCAAACGTCAACAGAGCAGGTAAATCAATCAGGTTAGGAAGAGATAGGGTCAGCTGTTCAGAACTACACACAAAAATCAAGGGTTTGATAGAAAGCAGATACACCATAAGAAAGGACAGAGATGAAGTATAGACTGGAACACATAGGACCTGCATTGAGATACGATAAAAGAACTCCAGGCAAGCATACTTAGACTATCTGCAAGCCAAAGAGGGGATAAAGGCAATAGAAAGGAAGAAGAGGGAAGGAATGGTATCACTGGAATTTGCAAAACAGCATATAAACTTAGTGGAGCTTGCGGTTAACAAGTTTGGATACAGGGTGGACAGAAGGAAGTCAAGCAAGCACTATAAGACATTAAAGAGAGATGGAGATGTAATAATTGTCAAAAGAAACAGCAAAAACAGGCACTGGATATACTTTTCAGCTGTCAATGAAGATGACAATGGGACTATTATTGATTTTATTCAGAACCGAACTGGAGACAGTTTAGGAGCTGTAAGAAGATTTATACAGGAATATGTAAAAGAGAAAAGAGAAGGCAAGATAAAAGAAATTACCGATTTTGAATTAGAAGTATCAAGTATTACAGAGCATCAAAATGCAGTTTTAAGGGAATATACCAGGTTGAGAGATTTATCCAGAGACAACTATCTAAATGAAGAAAGAGGGATAAGCATAGAGCTGAGCAAATACGACATATGGGAAGATGATAAAGGTAATGTGGTATTTGGTCTTTATGGAGAAAATGGAGAACTGATAGGACTGGCAAAATACAACAGGAACTTTAAACAGATAATAGGACAAAAGGGTATATGGTCCAGCTATACAGGGAACAGAGAAGACGTAAAAAGATTAAACAGATAGTTATCACAGAGAGCCCTATTGACGCCCTTTTCTTACAAAGAGTTATACAATGATGATGACAAGATGTTTCTTATTGCAACAATGGGACAGATAGGAGAAAGAACTATAAACATTATCAAAAGCTACATAAGAGCAGTTAAGAAACTGGCAAATGTTGAGAATATTGTCGTTGCACTTGACAACGATGAAGCAGGTAGAAGAATGTCAGAGAAGTTGCAATCAGAACTGTCCAGAGAGTTTGATAATGTCACACAGGACATACCACTGGAAAAAGACTGGAACGCCGAATTAAGACGGGGATATTATGGTCCACAAATATAAAGACTTTTCAAGGAATTATACTTGTCAGTTCCTTGATACTGCTGGGGCTTAATTCTCTTTTGATATTTAAAACCTCTATTCCTACTGGCTTACCATCTTTAGAATAATCAACTATGATGTTTGGTGTTAGTTCTTCTGTATATTCTATTTCTTTATCTGTCAGTCTTATGTATAAAGCCTCTGCTTCTTTATCGTAGATTATCTTCATAACTTCTTACCTCTATCAAAATATGCTGTAATAATGATATTTTTCTGGGTTTATTACAACCTTTAAAACCCTGTTTTCAAATTCTGATATTTTTTGTAATATCTGGCTTCTGTTTTTGAAATTACTTCTATATCATCTGGATTTTCTATTGTTTCAATAATCCACTGCATTTTTATTTTTCTTTCTTTTAATCGTTGTTCTGCATGCTTTGACAACTTCAAGTTGGCATATCCTCACCTTTTTGTGGTTGTCTCTTACAGACTTTGGGAACATAATTACCCATCGTTTCTATCCTTACTATCTCCTTAATTTGAACCCAATTTTTGCTTAATATCTCCCTTATTATCTGTTTCCCTTTCGCTAACACTATATCAGTGCATATTGCCATTATTTTTGTTCTGTATCTGTTTTGTATTTTGCATAGGTATAGCTTATTAAAATGTTATAGTCATTTTCGCTTAAATTGTATTTGTTAGCTAAAATTTCTATGGTTGTTTCCCACAGGTCAGACATATTTTTTAGTTCTTGTTTTTGTCCTTGTATATCAATGCTTTCAGAAGGGCTTTTTGTTGTTTGTGTGGTATCCCCCTCTTTTGCATTTTTTGAGTTTATTTCAAATTCTATATGTGTTATTTTTCTTCCTGTTTTTTTCTTTTCATAAGAAACTTCAAGGTCAGTTTTTTCGTTTATCTCTTTGATTGCAGGTTTTAATACACGCCTTTCAAAGTCAAAAAATCTTTCATACTCTCCTTCCTTAACGCCGAGTTTCTCACGCAGTTCTGGAATATAATCTGTCCTAAAACCTGTATCTTCATATCTTTTAAGTAGTTCATAAAGTCTTATTGCATACTTTGAGCGTAGCTGTAAGACTTGTTTTAAAGGTATCTTTGTAAATCTTTGCTTTAATTCTAAAAGATACGGCTTTAGGTCTGGATGAAACTGAACTTCTATAAAACTATCTCCTTCCTTGTATTCTGCCTTTGAAAACCATTGATAAAGTTTAAATCTTCTTTTGCCATCTTCTTCAATAGTTTCAATCTCAATAATTCGTTGCATTAATCGTCTTAATGCAGTTTTTATCTGATGATAGTTTTTTTCGTGTATCCCTGTTGTTTCTATGATTAGCTTTTTGGGTATTTTTAGCATTGGGAAACCACTTTGAGCTGTTTCCACATTATCAAGCATTGCTATTGTTGACAATACAAGCCTTTGTTCTTCTACTGTCAGATTATATCTTGCCTCTATTAGTGTGTTTTCCATTACTGCATTGTGTTTTTTGAGCTTCATACTTTCTGAAACCTCATATACTTCTGGTTGTATAACATCATTGTCCTGATTTTTCTCCATCCTTACAACCTCTACTGTTTTCATACCTTATCGAAATTATACGACAAATTTTTAAATTTGTCGTCTTTTGGTAGTAAATTTGTCGTCTTTTGGTAGTAAATTTGTCGTCTTTTGGTAGTAAATTTGTCGTCTTTTGGTAGTAAATTTGTCGTCTTTTGGTAGTAAATTTGTCGTCTTTTGGTAGTAAATTTGTCGTCTTTTACATGGTCAACGTGGCACTACGACAATACTTTCCGACCCCTTACAAAGGATATACAAAGGATTTTAATTACAAATACAAAGGTTTTACAAAGCGAAAAATTTTAAATTTGATAAAAACAAACTCAAATTTTAAAAAACGGAAATACAACGCAAAAAACACTTTTTAAACAATACACCACCACTATCAACGATTAGAAGGGAATAGGCAATAGGGAAAGAATGTTTATTACTGGTGAAAACTTGAAAAATCAAGGATTAGAAGGGGTTTGACAATTTCTTTCCCTATTGCCGTTTGCGGTTGCACTGAGATTTTGCGATTTGGTCGTTAGCTTAGTCTGTGAACTGTTTCTTTCACGGATAACTCACTTCTCAGCCACTTTTTCTTTTTTGATGCAGTGGTTTTGCACGTAGGAAAACAGGTCTATTATGATTGTTTCTTTTTTGATAATCATTTTCAGGTCTCTTGAGAAGATTGCACTGCCTGTTATTCCTTCTAAGACGTATCTGCCTGCCAGTTTGCCTTTTATTCTGACTTCTGCTACTCCTAACAGGTATGGAGCTTCAGCCCAGAAAAATCTATCTCTCATAGGTTTCCATCTTAATACGTAAAGGTGTATAACGTTTTCTTTTTCGTTTCTGTCGTAATCTACAGGCACTTTGTCTTTCAGATAGTCAAACCTCCAGTCAAATGCGTGAAATTTTAGTTCCACGAAGTCATAGAACTGGTCTCTGTAAAACGGCCATCTCCCCACTTTGCCTCTTTCCATTCCTTCAGGAAGATGAAATTTAGCAGAAAATCTGCACCTGTCTGTCTTGACCTCAGGATTGAAATAATCTACTGCTACTGCCCACAGTTTGTTTCCTTTTACAGCAAAAACTGTATTCCCAGCAAGGTCTAAGGCTCTGCCTAATACCTGAGCTGTGGCAGCTGATTTGCCTATCACTCCCCCTGCAGTAGATGTGACTGCCTGCAGGGCAAAAGCCTTCAACCCTGCTCTTCCCGATATTTCAGCTTCTACCTCTCTCCTGTCTAATACGCTGTCTATCTTGACTTTGTTCCTCTCGTATATTACTGCCATTCGTTTATATGTGCTGTTGCTCATAGTTTCCTCTGGAAACTTAGATGGGGGTTTTACAAAAGTGCAACCAGTAAGTATGAAAGCTACCGCCAATAACAGTGCTGTAACTCTCATATCAGCCCCTCCTCTTGCATGGGTTCTGTATATAGAATTACGCAAGATTAAGAGGGTATTCACTCCATTTCTTTCAGGATTTTGTATATGTATGTTGAGTAGTCTATTGATTTGTTTCTTTCTTTCTGGATAAAGTGTTCTCTGTGCTGGTCAAGAAATGTTCTTATTCTTTCCTTATCCATTGTTTTGAGTAGCAGTTTAGCAAGGATTATCAAGGCTCTTGCTTCTCTTTTCTTTTCTTTTTCTTTTATTTTCTTTTGTTTTTCTTTTATTTTCATTTGCTTTTCTCTTTGCGTTGCATAGCTGATAAAGAAGTTTTTCTCCATTTTCAAGAAACCTGAACTCTTCCCATTCTTTTTTGTATTTGCTTTTGAAGAACTCAAGTTTTTCTTTGTTGATACTCATTGCTGACCTCCTTTAAGACAAGAACTGTATTAAAAATGCGATTATTATTCCAATTATAATGCCTAAGATTGTTGGGTAGAAGTTGTCACATTTTTTGTTTTTCAGTCTGGATATGTTCTCTTTAAGTTTTTTATTTTCTGCAGTTAGCTGTTGAACTTCTTTGTCTAAGTTCTGTATTTTTTCTTCATATATTTCTGCTGTTTGTTTTATGAGAGAGACAGAGTATCTGTTAATCTTTTCTTCAATTGCAATTTGTCTTATGCTTTTGCCTTCTTTTAGTTTTTGTAATATTCTTTTTGCCTTTTCCATAGAAAAACCTATGACATCTCATATGACATCTCATATATAGAAGTAAATTTAAATTTGTTTATTTAATGTGTCAATTATTTTTATTTTGAGAGAAAAAAGTGATAAAAGCGCACCTCCGCAAACATTTGTTTGCTTCGGTGCTTATATCTTGACATCTTTAGCTAACATTTATAGCCTAATTCAATAACACCTCTTTTAAGCAGATGCAAGCAATGAAACAAACAATCTATTACCTATCAGACCTAAAATGGTATAACAGGGTTACAGGGGATACATACAAAAGCAAGGCAGACGTTCTCAGGGCACATTTAAACTACATAGAAAAATCAAAAGATTTTGTTTTTGCGCTATCGGACAAGAAACACATACTTGAAAGGTCAAGCTTGCAGACAAAAGAGAGTTAACAGCAGAATAGCAGTATCTTTTGTTTTAGCAATTCCGAATGATTTAGAAGGGGAACAGGTCAGACAATTTGCT
>JAUZSJ010000010.1 GCA_030949555.1 Persephonella sp.
TGGCAGAATCTCCACAAGGCAGGTTATAAGCTTTCTTTTGAGGGAGCTTGCTGTCAAAAAGCAAGACCTCAGGCCGAGAAAGAGTATGAGCAGCTAAACTCGGTTTGCAAAGAGAAACAGGGCTTAAAGATGACGTTCAGGCCTAACGACTTTGCCTACTATGCAGAAAAAGCTGAAAACAGCAGTTCAAATGTGAACGATGAAGATTATAAGCCTTATTTTGAAAAACTCAGTGATAAAAGGTCTGTATCTCCTGCTTTCTGAAAAAGCTGTCTAAATTTAGATTTTGAGGAAGCAAAAAGTTCCTGTATGGCATCCCACAGTTTCTGCTTTCCACCTATACAGAGAAAGGAAATCTCGATTGGAAGGCTTTATTTAGGATTTGGAAGCCCGAAAGGGAAAAAGGGATGGAGCAATGGATGGATGAATGGGTCAGTTATCACCGCAATATGGAAGGAAAGATAGTTCCCCCTGTAGCTTTTATTGTTGCCAACTTTTCCTCTTCCTCACAGGATAGACCTTCCCTCCTCAGGCCATACGATGTGGAAACCCTTTTCCACGAAATGGGACATGCACTTCATCACCTCCTCAGCAGAGTTGAAGAGCCATTTGTCAGCGGTGATATCTGGAGTGGAATGGGATGCAGTAGAGTTTCCCTCCCAGTTTTTAGAGAAGTTTGCATACGAGCCATCGGTTTTAAAAAGAGTTTGCGTATCACTACAAGACAGGAGAACCAATACCAGAAGAGATGATTGAAAAGCTAAAAGAGTCAAAAAACTTTATGTCATGCACTATCTATGCTGAGGCAGGTAGAGTTTGCACTGTTTGATATGCTGATTCATATGGAAAGATATACTGCAGAGGATGTTCAGAAAATTCTTGAACAGGTAAGGGAAGAGATTTCTGTGATAAAGCCACCTCCATACAACAGATTTCAATGGTCATTTAGCCACATATTTGCAGGAGGTTATGCAGCGGGATATTACAGCTACAAATGGGCAGAACTGCTTTCTGCCGATGCTTACTTTATGTTTGTTGACAACGGTATTTATAATGATGAGATAGCGGAGAGCTTTTACTCAGAAGTGCTTTCAAAAGGTGGGAGCAGACCAGCAATGGAACTGTTTAAAAATTTTGCAGGTAGAGAGCCTGATGTGGATGCACTCCTCAGGCTCAGTGGAATAAAAACATCACAGGAGGAAAAGGTATGATAGTTGTTATGACCAAGTTTCCCATTAATCCAGAGTTTCAGGAAACTTTTGAGAATTATGCATTGGAAAGATTTGGAGAAAAAGGTCTAAAAGAGCAGGAAGGATTCATAAAAATGAATCTTCTCAAGCCAGAGAACTTCCCTCCAAACACCAAAAATAATACATTTATTATAGAAACCTACTGGAGAGATATGGAATCTTTGAAAAAGTATATGGAGAGTGAAGCTTTCAGAAAAGCCCACGAAAATCCTCCACCAAGAGAGTGGTTTGCTGGACATCCTGTTGTTGAAGTGTATACGGTGATTAAAGAGGGGTGAGATGAACTTTATATCTGCAACCTATATTCTCAGTTCAGAAGAAAAATTTTCTCCTGAAGAGAAGTTAAAGGAGTACATAAAGGAAATATTTGGGGAGGGGAGGTTTTCCCCTGAAATTTCGGAAGTAGAATATATACATGATAGAGATTCAGGAGTGTATAAAGCTCTGATAAGAATGTAACTTCCCTGTTGTTTTGTTCAGACATGATTTGTATTCTGTTTTTACATTACTATATGGGGAGCTTGTTTTACCTGAGAGTATAAAGCTGATTGATGTTGACTTTCCACCTGCATTTCTTGACCATTTTTCTGGTCCAGACTTTGGCATTAAAGGCATAAGGGATATTCTTGGTATTCATCACAGACCACTGGTTTCTATACCTTTAAGGTACATAAATGGTATCAAAAAAGGAGATTTTGAAAGGCTTGTAAAGAGTGTTATTGATGGTGGCCCGATATAGTAAGGGAAGACGAGGTATTCTTTAACGATGCTTGTATACCATTTAATGAAAGAATAGACACAGTCTGTAAAATACTTGAGGGTAGCTCAAAGAAAAAAATTCTATATCTTCCCCTGCTTTCAGGAAGTATAAACGAGATTGCAGATAAGATAGAGTTTGCCTCAGATAGGGGTATAAATCTGTTTGTGATTAATCTATTCCCTGCAGGAATAGAAAGTCTACATCTTCTTTCAGAAACATACAGAGCGGGGTTTTTGGTAAATCCTGGATATCCTCCATTTTTTTATGGGAACGACTATTTTGGAATAGAGCCGTCGCTGTTTTTTGGAAAACTCCTCAGACTTGCCGGTGCTGACATGTTACTCGTACCATCTCCTTACAGACATAAGGAAGTTCCTCATCATCGCTCCGTTGAAATTGCCAGTTCAGTTTTAGAAAGTTTTGTAATATATCCCCTTCATTCCCTGTAGTTTATGGGAATATAATGGAAAAAGAAATATCTAAGATATACTCAGATTTTGGAAATCAGGTGATAATAGACACAGATAATCCCATCCGTTCAAAAAATATAACGTGGGCGGTAAGTTCCTTTATAGATATGCTTGAATGTGTAATATCAGGTGTTACACAGGAAGAGTGTAAAAGTATAGAAAAAGGAAAAGAGGAGTGAAAGCTGTATTCTTTTCAGACTTTGACGGAACGATAACAAAAAAAGATGTTATTGAATCAATTATGTATCATTTTGCACCTCCTCGATGGAAAAATATTCACAGTTCCCTCGTAAAGGGAAAGCTTGACATAGATGTTGGGATAAGAATGATGTTCAGCCTTATCCCCTACCCGATTTTACAGAACTATCTGGAGTGGATTTACAAAATACACTGTAACAGGTTTATATGTAATAAAGGCAGGATTGATGTCAGTTTTAACTATAGATGTAATGGAGAGTGTAGGAGAAACTGTGGAGTATGTAAACCGTATGTTATTCAGAAATATTATAAAAACTACAGTCTAAAGCTTTATGCAGGAGATGGCAATCACAGACCTTGACGCATGTCAATATAATGATATAATTTTTTCAACAGGAGGGCTCACAGAGTATCTAAAGAGATATAAGAATAAGAGGATAAGACATTTTGAGACATGTTTATGAAATAATAGATACTATGGAGGAAATGGAGAGGGATTTCAATCATGAAAATCTCCTGTGAAAAATCTGTGAAATCAGTTAAAATAGACTCTATCAAATATTTTAGGAGGTAATCTCATGGGAGAAAACACGGCCGTTAAGTGGATTCTGTTCTTCTTCTTCCCGGCACTGTTTATTTACGGCCTGCTGCATGTTTATTCTTCAAAACCTGCACAGGCAAAAAGAACAAAAGACCTGACGGCGCAGGAAGAAGCAGGAAGGAAGGTTTACAACAAGTTCTGTGTCGGATGTCACGGTGTTAATGGTGATGGACAGTCAGAAGCAGCAAAATTCTTCAAGAACAAACCACCAAACTTCCACACAGCTGTTTTCAGATGGAAGTCTACACCTGAGGGAACACTTCCAACAGACGAAGACCTGATGCACGTTTTAAACTGGGGAATTCCTCAAACTCCAATGCCATCATTCAAACTGGTTCCAGAAGTTCAAAAAAGAGCTGTTATTGCCTACATCAAAACATTCTCTGACAGATGGGAAAAAGAGCAGCCTGGTGAATCAGTTTACAGACATATCAAAAAACCTGAGTGGTTCGGCTCTCCAGAGTCCATTGAAAAAGGTAAGCAGATTTATGCCCAGAACTGTACTGCATGTCATGGAGAACAGGGAATGGGAGATGGTCCCCTTGCAGCGACACTTCCTGTTCCTCCAACAGACCTGACATACCCTGTTAGAGCTGCTGGTCCAAATCCAGAGGATACATTCAGGGTCCTTACTGTCGGACTTGAATGGTTCTCCAATGCCTAAGTTTGACTTTTTATCAGAAGAAGACAGGTGGCATCTCGTTTCTACATCGCTTACCTTATGAATAAAGGTAAATAATAAGGAGGGTTAAAATGGCAGCTAACAATCAGGAACTACAAAACCTTGTCAACTATGGGCTTGTTAAAGCTCATGTTGCAATGGGTTTAATATTCTTTATCATTGTTGCATTGATGGGATTTTTATATTCGCTTCAGCTTGATGGAATATATCCATTTCCAGGAATTGAGTTTTTATCTCCCGGTAGAGTGAGAATGATTCATACAGCAGGTGCTGCATACGGATTCCTTGTAAATATGTTTACAGGCCTTTTATACTGGGCTGTCCCAAGGTTTACTGGATACAGAATTCTCAGCGACGCCCTTGGATGGTTTATGTTTATTGCCCTGCAGGTAGCAGTTTTAATAACTGTTGTTGCTATACTGTTCCTTGGAATGGCTGACAGTGTTGAATGGGGAGAAACTCCATGGTGGCTTGACCCTATAATTGTATTCTGGCTTCTGCTTCATCTGATACAGTTCGGTGCTCCACTGTTTAAAGCATCCCAGAGAGGTCCTCTCTACGTTACAGGATGGTACTTAGCAGCAATGCTTGTATGGACACCTCTTGTTGTTTTTATGGGTAATTTATTCCAAGATTCTGGGCCGTAGGTTCCGGTGCAGGAGCAGTTCAATCAACATTCATTCATGACCTTGTTGGACTGTACGTTACTCCAGTTGCATGGGGTCTGATGTATTACTTTGTTCCTGTTATTATGAAGAAGCCTATGTGGTCTCACGGACTGTCTCTCCTTGGTTTCTGGGGACTGGCATTCTTCTATCCAATGAATGGTGTTCACCACTTCCTGTGGTCTCCAATACCAATGTTTGCACAGTACTCAGCTGTTTTTGCAACAGTCGCCGTTGAGTTTGCTGTTACATCTGTTCTGATTAACTTCATGATGACACTTAGAGGTTCTGCTGAGCAGCTTAAATACAACGTACCACTGAGATATATGTATACAGGTGCCATCTTTTACTGGATTACATGCTTCCAGTGTGCATTCCACGTTACACTCACATTCCAGAAAGTAATCCACTTTACAGACTGGGTAACTGGACACGCTCACCTGATAATGTTTGGAACATTTGGACTGTGGGTTCTTGGTATGGCTGAGTATGTATGGCCAAGGCTGTTTGGAAAGGAAACAATGTATTCAAAAGGTCTTTCAGAAGGTGCTTACTGGCTCCTTATGATTGGTGTTTTTGCAATGTTCTTTGACCTTACAGCAGCAGGACTTGTTCAGGGATTTGACTGGATAGGACTTAACCCATGGATAGACTCTGTAAACTTCTCTAAACCATTCTGGTATTTCAGGTCTGTAGTTGGAATTATGATGATAACAGGACTGTTTATGTATGCACTGAACTTCTATAAAACTGCAACTGCCAGAGCTGGACTCACAGCAGAGCTCAGAGAAACGTAAGGAGGTAAGAAATTATGGGTAAGATGGAACGTTTTTCATTTGTTGCGTTAGTGGCAGGAATAATCTTTTTCCTGTTTGCTGACTTTATATCTTGGGCTCTGCCTATGTTTGTTCTGAAGGATATACCTAAAAAATCTGTAGAGGACCTGGCAGCAGAAGCTGTAGCAAAGAACACAACAGCATGGTCTGACTTTAACAAACTTGCAAGGTACTATCCAGATACATTTAAAAAGCTGTGTGAGTACACCGAAGCATATAGCGGTGCCACAGAGGTTATAAAAGACTGTAAGCCAAATGAAAAAACATTTGCAAAGGCTCTCAGAATAGGACACAGATGGTATATTGCTGAAGGTTGCTGGAACTGTCACTCCCAGATGGTCAGGCCTGTATCTAATGAAACCCTCAGGTTTGGAATCCCTGGAGTTTCTAACACTGTGTCATATCCTTCTGAGTTCCAGAATGAACTCCAGGCTCCTGTTCTGTGGGGAACAAAGAGAATTGGGCCAGACCTGATAAGGGAAGCTGCTGTTCATGATGTTGGATGGCATGTGGCACACCTTTACAATCCACAATCAACATCTCCCGGTTCTAACATGCCTGGATATCCATGGTTTTTTGAAAAAGATAAAAACGGAAACATAGTTCCTAACGTAAGAGGGCTTGCTCTTCTTACTTATGTGATGTGGCTTGGTAGCTGGGAAGTAAAACCACCTGAGCCATTTAGAATTGAAACTGCAGAAAAATAGGGGCTCCCATGCCCCTTTTCTCCTAAAAAGGAGAGATGGAGGTAAAAGATGAGAATATCCCAGAAAACAGTAGCTTTACTTATACTGTTTATATTCCTGTTTGTTGTGGGGACAATTATCGCAGTCAGAACTGTTGCCTATTTAGAAGCTGGTATGTCAGGTTCTGAACTGAAAGGGTTTCTGGTAGAGGTTATAGTGTATGTTGTTGCTCTGACTGGATGGTTCTTTCTGTTCGTGTATTCATACATGAAGGGTGATTTTAAAGATATTGAAGGTCCAAAATATGAGATTTTAGAAATGGAAGAAAAGATTATAAAAGCAGAAAAAGAAGGAGGTAAATACTGATGGCTTCACATCTGGAAAATACAAAGGCTGTAGATAAGATTACATATGTTACAGATGCAGTTCCAACATGGTGGATGCTTTTCTGGATTGGCTACATCCTGTTTACTGTTGCTTATATCGTCTTTGACTGGATTCCTGACTTTCTTGGATGGTTAGAGGTCATAGGAAAAGGTCCTGAAGCAGCTGACAAGTATATCTGGTTGAGAGAGTTAATGAGACATTAATAAAACAGTAAATTAAACCCAGTAATGATTTATTAGGAAGGGGCGTTAAGCCCCTTTTTTATGACTCTGTAGAAATTTTCGGTTTTATCTTTTAGAATTATTTATGCCGTAAATACCCATATTTAGATTAGAAATTTAATAAAAATATTGACTTTTTATTAATTATGTTCTATCTTAATTAGCACCTCCCCCCTCCCTCCCCCAATTTCTGAGGCTCTGCAATGGAGCCTCCTTTTTTACGTCTGGTTTTTTATGTTAATATAGTAAAAAAAGAGGGTTTTTCTGTGGTTCCTATAAAAGACAACATACCTACAAGGACTTTTCCTGTACTTACTGTGCTTCTGATTAGTGCAAACTGCCTTGTGTTTATTTATGAACTGTCTCTACCTCCGCAGTTTTTAAAAGTTTTTATTCATCAGTATGGACTTTTGCCAGTGGACATACTTCAGCTTAGATTAGACAAAATTATAACTTCGATGTTTATCCACGGCGGCTTTGCCCACTTGTTTGGGAATATGCTATTTTTATGGATATTTGGTAATAATGTGGAAGATGCTTTAGGGAAATTTAGATTTATTGTTTTTTATCTTATTTCAGGATTTGGAGCTGCTCTGGCACAATCTATAGTAAGTTTAGCGGCAGGTAATCCTTTTATTCCTATGGTTGGAGCTTCAGGTGCTATAAGTGGGATACTTGCAGCTTATATAAAGTTATACCCTCATGCAAAGGTTTTGACATTTATACCTCCTTTTTTCTTTATACTTTTTGTTCTCCCTGCATGGTTTTTCATAGGTTACTGGTTTTTTATTCAGGTTATGTTTGCTATTGTTACTCCTCCTACAATAGGAGGTGTAGCATGGTATGCTCACATAGGAGGATTTATAACAGGCTGGTTTATTATTGATATTCTCTACAGACCCTCAAAAACTAAGGTTGTTCATTACTCAGTTTTAAGATAGCAGGCCTGCTCATATTTCCTGCTTTATCCACCGCATATATCTTTATAACAGAACCTTTTCTATACTTTTTATTGAAAATACATATGTTTTTACAGGTCTGTTAAACAGCTTTTTCCCATTTATCTCTATAATGTAACCGACAACATCCTTTGAACTGCTCTCGGTCCATATTACGTAATATGTGTTTTCTTTTCTTATCAGTTTTGGATTTTGAGGTGGCTCTGGAGGGAATATGTCTTTGAATATCAGGCATTTAATCTGAGAGGGGCTACTCTCCACACCATTTTCATCTTCGAAAGTAAGATAATAACAGTATTTATTCCCTGATATGACTGATGCATCTGTGTAGCTGTTTGCTCCTGAGATGGTTTTAAATGGCAATGGATAATAAATGTTTTCCTGTGTTTTATATATATTAGCAGTAAAACTGCTTTTGGACCATGAGATATTTATTCCGTCTTTTTCAATACTGAGGTTAAATTCTGGCTCTTTAACAGGATATTTTATAGAAGGTATGTAACAGAAATACTTTGAGAATCTGCTTTCTCTACTTTTTGTAACAACTTTAAAACGGAAACAGTACTCTCTGACCTGATTAAAACTGTGTCTGAACCAGTATAGATTTCCCTTTTTTCTTACATTTTTTATTATTCTGTGTTCCATAGAAAATATATCAATCCTGAAATTTTCATTCATAATCCTCCCATCCTCATAATGGGGAATGTAGTTCCAGTAAATAATAAGCTCTCTGTCCTGTTGTTTTATCTTTGCATCTTTGACTGTTTCAGGATTTTTTGAGAAAGGAGGATATGGACCTCCCTTAACGCCACACCCTATAGTAAATACTGTCATAGCCAGAACTGTTTTAAATCTGGTTTTCAGCAATAAACTCCCTCAACTTTAAAAGATTTTTTATTACGAAAGGAAATTCATTTAAAGGAATCTGGTTTGGTCCATCTGACAGGGCTTTTCAGGATTAGGATGTGTCTCAAAAAATAGACCGTCGATACCTACTGAAATAGCTGCCTTTGCAGAGGATAAACAAACCTCTCTGACCACCTGAAGAACTTCCCTGTCGCTCTGGAAGCTGAACGCTGTGTGTTGCATCGTATATAACAGGGGCATACTGCCTCATTATAGGCAGGCTTCTAAAATCAACCACCAAATTGTTATATCCGAAAGATACACCCCTTTCTGTAAGGTAGAATTTTTTTGCTCCTCCAAACTTTAGTTTCTCAACAATATTCTTTGTATCCCATGGGGCAAGGAACTGTCCTTTTTCGTTTACCTCTTTTCCTGTCTGTGCTGCTGCAAGAATAAGGTCTGTCTGTCTTGACAGAAAAGCGGGAATCTGAATTATATCTACCACATCTGCCACAATCTCAGCCTGATGCGTTTCATGGATGTCTGTTAGAACTGGAAGATTGTAGTCTTTTTTTATCTTCTCTAATACTTTCAAGCCGTAATCTATACCTTTACCTCTGAAAGAATGAATACTTGACCTGTTTGCCTTATCAAATGACGATTTAAAAACAAATCTGACATCAGGAAAATTTTCCTGGAGAGATGCAATAGCTTCTGCCACCTCAAAGCATATCTCTTCATTTTCAATAACACACGGTCCTGCTATTACTGTAAACCTTTCCATCTTCTCTCCTTTTCTGGGATATAAAAATGATATGTAATACTGAAATTAAAAACAACATTTTACATTAGATTTAAATTAACTTAAAATTAACATAATATTTAAAAATTGTAAAAATGGTATAAAATATAGCTGATTAAATAATGTTGAGGTGGAAAGTTGTCATTGACTGAAGTTATACTGAATATCGCCCTTATTGGGGGAGACCCTGTTCTGTATATTCTCATTTTAATGAGTATTGTAGGTGTGGCAGTTGTTATTGAAAGACTGATAGCAATTCCGAAAATTGAAAAAAATATGATGGATTATGACCCCCTTACACTTAAACTTTCTCTTGAAAAGAGACTGGGAATACTGGCAACTTTCGGGAACAATGCTCCTTTTATTGGTCTTTTTGGAACAGTTTTAGGCATCATAAAGGCATTTTACGACCTTGGAGTCTCTAAAGAGTTTGGCGTAAGGGTTGTAATGACAGGGATATCAGAAGCTCTTGTTGCAACAGCAATGGGATTGTTTGTCGCAATACCTTCTGTTATCGCGTACAACTATTTTGTAAGAAGGGTGAAAAAAATCCTTCTTACCTATGAGTACAGGAAAAATCTACCTGTAGAGATGAGGGAGTGATGAAACTTATAGATGAAGACGATAAGGAAATATCTGACATAAACATGACCCCCTTTGTGGACATTATACTGGTTGTGCTTATAATATTCCTTGCCACCGCAACATTTATCGTTGAAGGAAAAATTCCATTAAATCTGCCTAAGTCAAAGACTGCTGAATCTGGAAAACTACAGGAAAAGAGGATAACAAT
Source organism: Persephonella sp. (assembly GCA_030949555.1). Taxonomy (GTDB): domain Bacteria; phylum Aquificota; class Aquificia; order Aquificales; family Hydrogenothermaceae; genus Persephonella_A. The sequence continues at coordinate 10,157 of JAUZSJ010000010.1, forward strand.
AATCATAAAAAATGATGGTTCGCTGTTCTTAGATGAAAAAAGGATTTCTAAAGATATACTGAAGAGAAAAGTAAGAGAATTAAATAAAAACATCACTGTTGTTCTCAGAGCAGACCGGGACGTTTCTTTTCAGAAGGTTGTAGATGTAATAGATGTATGCAGGTCTGCAGGAATTGAAAAATACACCATAGAAACTATGAGACTTGAGTAGCATTTGAAAAGATTCATAGATGAGAAAAAGGTTTTTTTAATAGGGCTTCTACTGTCTGTTATTTTACATGGAGTTATCCTGTCAGCTCTGATTTATATTGGGAAACCAGAAGAGGAAAAAAAACAGAAAAAGAAAGTTGTTTACATAAATATCGTAAAGCCTGAGAAAAAAGAAAATAAAGCTCCCACAGTAAAGAAAAAAATTCCTGCTGCTCCACAGAAACAGATAAAACCTCAAAAACCAAAAATTAAAAAACGTGCTTTTACAAAAAAAGTATCCCCAAAACCAAAAAAAACAGAGAAAAAATTGAAAAAACAGAAAGAGGAAAAACCGAAAACTGTTAAAAAAGTTGTAAAAGCAGAAGAATCAAAAAAAATTCCTGAAAAGAAAATAAGTATTCCTGAGGTTAAAGAAGAAGAACTACAGGAAGTAAAGGAAGAGATTCAAAACTTAAAGATAGAGGAAAGTATGTTAGAAGCTGATAGCTTCAGTTTATCAAACCTCAAAGGAAAAGAGCTTATATATCAGCATGGGAAGGAGGAGATAGAAGAAGAAAAAAAAGTGTCAGATGAGGAGATACTTGCCTACATAAAAGAGCTTGAGAGATACCTGAACGAACTTGCAAGAAAGAAAGACCTTTATCCACCAATGGCAAAGAGATTAAGGATTGAAGGCTCTCTTGTTGTAAGATTTACTATTAAGGCTGATGGTTCTATTGATGAAAATTCAATAAAAATAATAGACAGCAGTAGCTATAACATTTTAGACAAAGGTGCAGTGAAACTGATAAAAAAGTATGTTCCTATGTTTGCCCAGAAGTACGGTAAAAGACCGCCTAAAGGAGACCTGACAATAGAGCTACCTATAACATTTGAGATAATAGGCTGGTGATGAAAAAGGTTTACATATTTACAGATGGCTCTTCTTTAGGGAATCCGGGACCAGGTGGGTGGTGTGCCATTTTAAGATACAACAGCCATGAAAAGATAATAAAAGGGGGAAAGAAAGAGACCACAAACAATGAGATGGAAATAAAGGCTGTATTAGAAGGTCTGAAGGCGTTAAAGAACCATGTGAGGTTGAACTTTACTCAGATTCACAATATGTTGTTAATGCCATAAAAGACTGGATACATAACTGGGTAAAAAATGGCTGGAAAACAGCAAACAGAAAAGAAGTTGCACACGCACAGATGTGGAAGCAGATTTATAAACTGATGAAAATCCACAAAATAAACCCTGTATGGGTAAAGGGACATTCTGGACATGAAAGAAAATGAGTTGTGTGACAAAATAGCAAAGGAAGAGGCAAAAAAACACGCACATTAGTGGAGATAAAATGGGTAAAAAGACTGTTTATGTCTGTTCTGAGTGTGGAGCAACATTTCCTACATGGTCTGGTAGATGTGCTTCCTGTGGAAGCTGGAACACATTGACGGAAGAAAAAAAAGCCAGAAAACAGACTGAAAAAGAAAGATACAGCTTTTGTGATAACAGCCCGGTTCCAATAGTAAAAGCAGAGTATAGAGAATAGACAGGAAAGAATGTCAACAGGAATAAAAACATTAGATGAAGCCCTTGGAGGGAGGAATAGTTTCTGGGCAGGTTATCCTTATATCAGGAGAACCAGGAATAGGAAAATCAACTCTGTTGCTACAGATTTCATCAAATATCTCTGCAGAAAAGAGAGTACTTTACATTACAGGGGAAGAATCAGCTTATCAGGTTTACCTTAGGGGACAGAGAATAGATGCTGTCAGTGAAAATCTGTATATCTTTCCAGAAACAGAACTTGAGACTATAATCCAGACCATAAAAAATTTCAAACCTGATTTTATAATAGTAGATTCTGTTCAAACCATATATTCGGCAGACTTAGAATCTGCTCCCGGTTCTGTATCACAGGTAAGGGAGGTAAGCAGCAGACTTACAGAGCTGGCCAAATCAACAGGAATACCTGTCATTATTGTTGGACAGGTAACAAAAGAAGGAAGCATAGCTGGTCCCAAAGTGTTAGAACATGTGGTTGACACAGTTGCCCAGTTTGAAGGGGAAAGGGGACACGCATACAGGGTTTTAAAAGTGATAAAAAACAGATTTGGAGCGTCAGGAGAGATGGCAGTTTTCTCAATGGGAGAAAAAGGCCTGAAAGAAGTGGAAGACCCTTCATCATTCTTCCTTTCAGAAAGACCTGAAGGTAAGCCAGGAAGTATAACATTCCCATATACAGAGGGAGCAAAACCTGTTTTAGTTGAAGTTCAGGCTCTTGTATCAAAAACTGTTTATGCAGTTCCACAGCGAAAAACACAGGGATTTGATATAAATAGATTGTCTATACTGATAGCGATAATTGAGAAAGAGGTGGGAATATTCTTGAAAGACAAAGACATATTTGTAAATATAGTAGGTGGTATCACTGTTAAAGAACCGGCTGTTGACCTTCCTGTGGCTCTTGCTATAATTTCCTCTATCATAGATAGACCTGTTCCTACTAATCTTACAGCTTTTGGGGAGATAGGTCTAACAGGAGAAGTAAGGTCTGTTTACTACACAGAACATAGAATAAAAGAAGCAAAAAAGTTTGGTTTTGATAAAATTGTTGTTCCTTATTCTACAGATATTGAAGATAAAGCTTTGATTAAGGTAAAAAACATTCAGGAGGCTGTAGGATATCTCAGATGAATCAGCTGCAAAAGTATGTAAGGATACTTCAGGAGCTTGGTTATGGAATATATATTTACGGAGAAAGGTATGGAAA
>JAUZSJ010000011.1 GCA_030949555.1 Persephonella sp.
AGATAGACCTGTTTATATTTGGGGGGGTTGCAATGATAGAGGAGGAAGCCCCCAGTCCAAAGGTAGAGTTTTTAATTGCTATGGCGGACCGATATGCAGCTTTCTCCTTTCTTTTATCTTTTTTATTATCGCTTTTTTTTATCCTCAGGATGACCTTTTTAATGGTATTGTAAACTACCTTATGCTTGTAAACTTTGCCCTTGCTGTTTTTAACCTGGTTCCAGCATTTCCCCTTGATGGTGGGAGGATTCTCAGGTCTGTAATATGGGCAAAAAAAGATTTACTTACTGCAACAAAGATAAGCAGCTGGACAGGAACAGCATTTGGCTATATTTTGATGCTCTTTGGTATTCTCTCCTTGATTCAGGGAAGTCTGATAAGTGCCATGTGGTACGGTCTTCTTGGTCTATTTTTGAGGAATGCCTCCAAGATGAGCTATGAGCAGACAAAGCTATCTCTTATACTGTCAAAGTTCAGAAGTAGAGCAGTTTATGCATACTGTTAAGCCTGTTCTTCCTGATGAGACTATTTCTGAATTTATGATGTACCACTACCCTGTTTATAAAACAGCTGTTTTCCCTGTTATAGGAGATGATGGGAGGATTTATGAGGTAAACATCTCAGATATATATAAAATTCCCCAGATAGAGTGGGATACTGTCAGGGTTTTAGACCTGTCCCATCCTGTTGAGATTTTTGTCAGTCCTTATGACACTCTGCTGAAAGCATTAAAACTTATGAACAGGTATCAGGTAAACGAACTGCCTGTTGTTTATGGAAATACAGTTTTAGGTGTGATAAAAAGGGATGTGATTGAGTCGTTAATAGAAAGATACTATCTACAGGAAAAACTGCAGGAGAGCTGAAGATGAAAGCTTACATTTTGATAACTGGCTCAGAGTTTACAATGGGGCTGAAACAGGAAAAAAACTCCCTGTTTATAGCTAAAGAACTGTTTAAAAGAGGTGTTGAACTGACAGGAATATCTGTTGTGCCCGATGATTTATACAAAGTTCAGTTTTTTTTGAAGATTGGATTGGACAAGTCTGATTTTATAATTGTGTCAGGGGGAATGGGGCCAACAGCAGACGATGTAACAAGGGAGGCAGTCTCTGAAGCTATCGGCGTTCCGCTGATATTTGATGAAAACTGGCTGAAGAAGATAAAACAGACATTAAAAGAGCAAAAGAGGGAGGTAACAGACAGTATTAAAAAGATGGCAAAAATCCCCTATGGAGCAAAGTTGATACAAAATCCTGTTGGAAAAGCAGCAGGATTTGTTAAGGTGTTAGATGATGTGAGAAAGGCTGTGATTGCTGTTCCTGGTGTTCCTTCTGAGATGAAACCAATGGTGTTGAAAGCTTTAGAGATGTTAGGTCTGAAGGAGAAAAAACAGCTGATTCATCTATTTAGAACCTTTGGTAAGCCTGAAGCGGAAATAGATAATATACTTTCTGACATAGATGAAGTTGTTTTCAACAGCTCTCCAAAGGGAGTAGACATTTTTGTGACAGACAAAAATGAACTGTTTTTAGAAAATAAGGTGAAGGTGATAAGGGAGAGATTGGGAGAAATTGTGTATACAGAAGAAGAAAAGGAGATGGAAGAGGTTATAGGAGATGTTTTAAGAAAAAGGAAAAAAACTATCTCAACAGCTGAATCCTCGACAGGGGGATTGATATCATCAAGGATAGTTAATGTTTCTGGTTCTTCTGAGTATTTTATGGGAAGTGTTGTCTCTTACTCAAACGATGTAAAAATCAATCTCCTTGGAGTAAGCAGGAAGGATATAGAAAGTTACGGAGCAGTCAGTGAGCCTGTTGCAAGGCAGATGGCAGATGGTGTCAGGAAACTTCTCAAAACAGACATTGCTGTATCAGATACAGGTATTGCAGGGCCTACAGGGGAAACTCCAGAAAAACCCCTTGGTCTCCATTATGTTGGATACAGCGATGGTAAGAGTATAGAGGTTCACAGAGTGGTATTCAAAGGAGACAGGAATGATGTGAGAGTAGCCGTATCGCAGTATGCCCTGAATTTAGTCCGTTTAAATCTCAGGTAGTATTATCTCCACCCTGTTTCTTCCCTTTTCCTTGGCAAGATAAAGGGCTTCGTCTGCCCTGTGAACGATACTGTCTATAGTATCTTCCGACGTGGCTTCTGTAACTCCAAAACTGGCTGTCACCTTTCCTACCCTGTCAAACCTGTTTTCTTCTATGGCATTTCTCAGTTTTTCTGCCAGGATTTTTGTACCATTTATATCTGTTTCAGGAGCAATGATAACAAACTCCTCTCCACCCCACCTTGCAAATATATCTGTATCTCTTATGTTTTTCTTTACAATTTCTGCTATTGTTTTCAGAATGTAGTCCCCAACCTGATGTCCGTAAGCATCATTTATCTTTTTGAAGTGGTCTATATCAAACAGAATCAGGCCTAAAGGTCGCCTGTACCTTTTTACCTTTTTTAGCTCTGTATCTAAGACCTGATTGAACTTACCTTTGTTATATATTCCTGTTAAAGTATCTATCTCTGACAGTATTCTGAACTTTTCACTCCTTGACCTTATGTTTATCAGGAAAGAAAGCATAGCAAACAGAGCAATCTCAACGCTTAGATACATAACAATAAACGTGTCATTAAACAGTTTTACAGTATTGTCTAACTCGTAATAAACCAGATAACCTATCTTTTTTCCTGTCATATCTGTTATAACAATGAAAGAGACCACATACTCGTCACCATTCACTTCCACATCGACAGCAAAATTTCTCAATTTTTCTATCTTTTCTTTTACTTTCTCCTTAAGTTCAAGGTTTATTTTAGATAAAACCTCAACAGGAATCTGATACTTTTTTACACTGCCTGTTTCGTAAAAAAAGTCTGGATGAATCTCACTCTGGACGTAGCTTTTCCTTTCTCGGGATATCTTACTTTCCAATACATCCTTACGGATAAGGAATATGTATTCTCCTCTAAATATCTTTCTCAGCTGATCTTTGATTGCCTCATATGAGATGATGATTTCAACAGTTCCGATGAAATAGTTGTTGTAGTAAAGTTCGTTGATAAATTTGAACCCTCCTGTTATCTCTTTTTGAGGCAGGCTGAACAGGGATAATCTGCTGGTATTTTTAGGTTTTTGTTTTTTGTGAAACCTGAGGAGAACTTTGCCCTCGGGAGTTTTTATCTGAAGATAGGTTATCTGGTATCTTTTTATATCTTTGTAGAGGGGAAGTAATTTTCTGTAGACTAACTGTATTTCCCGTTTAGATTTATTCCTGTATGCTCTATAGAGAAGTTTCAAAACTTCTTCATCATAAAAGTATCTCCTGTCTATAAAATCAATCAGCATTCTGTATCCGTTTAGCGTTGCTTTGAACTCTGCAGCAGCTTTTACTATTTTTTGATTCAGGTAAATCTGTTTGTTCTGATTTTTTTTACTGTCAAATAACACCCATATAAGTATTGATAAAAATATAAAACTGAATATATAAATGAGAGCTGATTTTTTTATTTTTGCATCCATAAAGATAAGTTATAGTATATATACTACATCAGTCAACAGAAGAGGTGAGTTTATGGAAAAGAAGTTGTGGGGTGGAAGATTTTCTGAAGGAACAGACCAGTTTGTTGAAGAGTTTACCGAGAGTGTATCCTTTGATAGGGAGCTTGCCCTTTACGACATTAAGGGAAGTATTGCCCATGCGAGAATGCTTGGAAAGCAGGGAGTTATACCTGAAGAAGATGCACAGAAGATAATAAAAGGTTTACAGGAGATAAGAAAAGAGATACAGGAAGGGGAATTTCAGTGGAAAAAAGAGCTTGAAGATGTTCATATGAATATTGAGAAAGCTCTGATAGAAAAAATAGGGGATGTTGGAGGAAAACTCCACACAGGAAGAAGCAGAAATGACCAGGTTATAACAGCATTCAGGCTGTATCTGAAAGAAGAAACAGGCAACATAATTGAGCTGTTAAAGGAGCTAAAAAAGCCCTCTTAAAAAAGGCAGAAGAAACTGTTGATATTGTTATGCCTGCATACACACATCTTCAAAGAGCTCAGCCTGTAAGGATGGCCCATTACTTTTTAGCCTATTTAGAGATTTACGACAGAGACGAAGAGAGATTTAGAGATACACTCAAGAGAATAGACCAGATGCCCCTTGGAAGTGGAGCTTTAGCAGGAGTTGACTTTCCTATAGACAGGCAGATGACAGCTAAAGAGCTTGGTTTTCCTCCATTATGAGGAACTCATTAGATGCTACAGCTTCAAGGGATGTTGTTATTGAGTTTTTGTCTGATGCAGCAATATGTATGTCTAACCTGTCAAGGCAGTCAGAAGATTTTATTATATGGAACTCTTCTGAATTCTTCTTTGTTGAACTTCCAGATAAACTGACGACAGGTTCTTCTATAATGCCCCAGAAAAAAAATCCAGATGTTTTAGAACTGATTAGGGGAAAAACAGGAAGGGTTTACGGAAATCTGGTTGCAGTTCTGACAGTGGTAAAGGGTCTTCCAATGGCATACAACAGAGACCTTCAGGAAGATAAAGAGCCTGTATTTGATGCAGTTAAAACACTGAAAGGCTCAATAATAGGAATGACAAAGATAGTTCAGGGATTAAAGCCAAGAAAAGAGATGATGGAAAAGGCTGCAGGAGGTTTTGCACTGGCCACAGACCTTGCAAACTATCTGGTCAGAAAGGGTATGCCATTTAGAGATGCACACCACGTTGTAGGTCAGATTGTTGGATATCTGACCGGTCAGAACAGGGAGCTTGAAAGTATAACCCTTGAAGAGCTAAAAAAATTCTCAGACCTGTTTGAGGAAGATGCTCTCAGTATTCTCAGTCCATACTATGTGGCAGATGCAAGGAAGTCTTACGGAGGGACGGCAAAAGAGAGAGTTATTGAGCAGATAAATTTCTGGAAAGAAAGACTGAAAGGAGATTGATATGATAATAATATTTGATGTTGATGGGGTTTTGATTGACGTAACAAAGTCTTATCACTACTCTATAAAGGATACAGTTTCCTACTTTACAGGGAAGGAAGTTCCAAAGGAAGAGCTTTTAGATATAAAGTTCTCTTTTAATATAAACAACGACTGGGATGCATCTGTTGCTGGAATTATATACGCCATGTCAGGATTGGACCTGAGGAGATTTAAACAGATGTTTGAGCCTTACAGCAACAGCTTAGGCGGTATGTATGAATTTGCACTAGGAAAGGGTATTAATCTTCCCCAGTACAATAAACTTATTGAGATTTTTGAGGACTTTTACCACAGGTACAGGGAAAGGGAAGAGATGATATTCAGCCATGACATCTTAGAAAGATTAACAGAAAGGCTGACATAACAGGAGTAATAACGGAAGACCCACTGATGACCTTAACTACACATTTAGAATGTTTGACCTTTACAGATACTTTGATTACATAATAACAGAGGATAACATTCCGTCTCCTCAGCTGAGGAAACCTTCATCCTATCCCTTAAAACTGTTTTTTGAAAAGGTTGAGTATCACAGTCCAGTATTTTACATAGGGGATACAAAGGCAGACCAGAAAATGGTAGAAAACTACAACAGGGAAGAAGGGAAAAATGTAAGGTTTGTGCTTCTACAGAACCAGCATAATAAAGAGGTTGATGCAGACACAGTAATAAAAAAGCCTGATGAGATGTGCGATGTTCTAAACAGCTATGATTATGCACAGGATTAGTGTTTTAATCTTACTGTTTGGTTTTGTTTTTGCCTCTGATATGGAGGTGATGGACAGGTTAGAAATTTATGTTAATCAGGAGGTGGAAAAAAGGGGAGAGAAATTTAAAAAAGATGTTGACAGATGTTTCAAAATAATAGATATATTTCATGGAAGAAAAGAATTAGATGCTGTTTTGAAGAAGGAGGGCTGTGACAGAATACTGAAAGAGTATGAAGATGTGATACAGAAAGCTACTGAAAAGTATTCTGAAGAGATAGATAAAAAGTTTGAGGAAATCCAGAAAAGGTATAAAGAGAAATTAAAAAAAGCCAGACACACGGAAAAAAGAGCAGAAGTTTTCCTGTATAAAATACAGGATTTAAAGATAGCTCTCATTAAACTGTCCATAAATCCTGAAATTTACGAAATCTACGATATAAAGCTGACAGACAGAAATGTTCCAGTTCCTTACTGCACTACAGATAAGGAGGTATGGCTTTTTATACCTGTGAGAAAAAGTAATCTGAAATACACTATCTATTATGGAAAAAGGGATGTTAGAAACATTCAGAAACCTGAATCTGAAGACTGACGTCACAGAAATACTACCTGACAACATTTATGCTGTTTCTGGGAAAATAAAAGGAGATAGTTTCAAACAGATAAAGTTAACTATTACCAGAAAAAACAGTCATTATGTTGCAGATGTAAATATACCTGTGCTTTATAAAGCCTATGCTTCTTATGATTTTGTAGGCATAAAAAAGTACTTCCTTCCATACACTTCTGATAAGTTTTCCTGTATGAAACCTTCTTTAACTTTGAAAGAAAAACCTGACAGTGTCTATGTTATCTTTGCCGTTCTTGAAGGAATTACAGTAAAAGATAAAGAGTTCATGGTATCTGGAGAGTGATAATTTCTGAGATATAGCCATCTGATGAGACAATCTGGATTTTTATGTTTATATGCTCCTGCTTCAATCCTGACAGAAATTTTCTGTGGTTGTAATCCTGTTGTATGAGACTGTCAAGGGGAGCTCTGTGGTTTTTTTCAGGATTGAGCATGGATATTTTTCCATTTTTCTGTCAGAGCAGTAAATTCCCAGTCTTCCGTAAATCTCTAAATGATTTAAAACTTTAAATGGATTAAATACCAGATAAAAACCTTTTTCAGCAGGTTGAAGGGACACCTGATATTCCTGCCTGTATCTCTTTTTCCCTTCATATGGGATAAAACCGATATATAGGTAAGGACAGTTTTTATTCTTTATCCTAACAGGAGAAACAGTGATAACATCAACAGCAAAATATGGTTTTTTTTGAGGATTGATGGCAGGAAACAGCCTGACACTGATTTTTATGTCCCTGTCTGTTTTTTCCACAGACACAGTTTCAATGGATTTTTCTTTTTTAACTGTCAGTTTTACAGGATACAGAGTGTAAACTGTATGGAACTCTTTCCTGTCGCTCCTGCACACAAGGAACAGTTTTTCAGGGAGTTTCTCTGCAGGAATCCATTTTTTATGCGCAGTTTTACTGCACCAGCTGTCATCATCAGAGCTTTTTTCTTTGCTTTTTCCTCTGGCAATCCAGACTGGATAAAGTATTCAAGCTGCCTTGAGTAGTATTCAGCAACATGAGGGTCTGTTTTTATTGCTTTTAAAACCTCTTTTTTCAGATAACTGTTAATCTCATACATATCTGTAGTTATTGTTGGATTGATGTTTGGTCTGTATGGATTGGCAAGAAAAGGCTCAGATTCTGGTTGCACTACAGCATTAATAGATTTTACATAGAAAAAGGGGCTAACTCCCCCTATCTTAATGGCTTTTTTTATCTCTTCTGTGCTGAAATCTGTCAGGTATTTACAGTATTTATCAGGAGATGAAACCTGTGATATATCCCCTGAGAGCGTATAACCTCCTTCAGAGAGCCTTACCCAGTTCATATAAAGGATAGGCTTTTCTAACTTTTTTACTGTGTATTTCCACCTGCCATTCTGAAAATGAATAACCTCTCCAAAAGCTGTCAGAAACAGTAGTAGAAATATAACAACAGGCATTATATTACCCTTTAGCTGTGATATTCTAAATATAAATAACAAAAATGGAGTAATCAATTTGATAATAGCCATTGACGGTCCCGCTGGATGTGGAAAGTCAACAATAGCAAAAATGATAGCAAAAGAGCTTGGTTTTACCTACATAGATACGGGAGCCATGTATCGGGCAGTAGCCCTGAAGCTGAAGAGGAAAAATATTAATCCTGAGGATGTGAGGGCAGTTTTAAAGGTTATGGAAAATACTGATATACAGCTGAAGCCTGCAGAGAGTGGTGTCAGGGTATTTTTAGACGGTGAGGATGTTTCAGACCAGATAAGAACAGAAGAAATAGGCAGGATAGCTTCACAGATTGCCCGTTATCCTCAAGTAAGAAGAATACTTGTCAGGATGCAGAGGTTTTTAGGGGAAAAGACAGAGAAATGCTGTCATAGAAGGAAGAGATACTGGCACAGTTATTTTCCCAGATGCAGATATAAAAATATTTCTGACAGCTTCTCCTGAAGAGAGAGCTAAAAGAAGGTACAAAGAGCTGGAAGAAAAAGGTCTGGCTGTATCGTATGAAGATATACTGAAGCAGGTGAAAGAAAGAGACTATTTAGATGAGACCAGAAAGGACAGTCCGTTAAAACCTGCAGATGATGCTGTTATTATTGATACATCTGACAAAAGTATAGAACAGGTATTTGGTGAGGTTATGGAAGTAATTGAGAGAAATCTTTAGTTCCTCACGTAAAAATGTTTAAACTGGCTGGATAGCTTTTTCTCTATTTTTGAGAGCTCTTCTTCTGGAAACCCGATTTTTGACTGAAAATCTTGGTCAACAAGATTTTGAGATGGATAAAAGTTCTGAAGCACATATCTATTGCTTTCCTTTATCAGGTTACATATTTTCAGTATGTCTGTATAGGTGTGAACTCCATAAATGACTGTTGTTCTGAACTCATATTCTATTCCTGATGTTTTAATCAGCTCCATACTATGGGTTATCTTTTCTACCTCAACTTCTGAACAGGTAATCTCCTTATACTTTTCCAGAGGGGCTTTTATGTCCATCGCTATGTAATCAACTAACTTTCTCTCTATTATCAGCTTTAGCATCTCAGGGTTAGAGCCGTTTGTGTCAAGTTTTGTGTAGTAGCCTAATCTTTTTGTTTTTGTTAAAAAATCTGGTAAGTCTGGAAATATTGTTGGCTCCCCTCCTGTTATAACAACTCCTTCTATCTTTCCTTTCCTGATTTCTAAAAACTCTAACACCTCTTCTTCTGTAATTATTGTTGAAAAGTGTTCAGGTAAAACCAGTTCCCTGTTGTGGCAGTAGGGACAGCGGAAGTTGCATCCCTGGACAAATACTACAGCTGATATCTTTCCAGGATAGTCTATAAGGGAAAATTTCTGCAGTCCTCCAATCTTCATAATAGCCTCCTTATTGTTAAAAAGGCCTCCCGGGGAGGGAGGAAGGGGGAGAGGGGGGAGAAAACACAGCCATCAAGTGGCAGCAGCAGGAAAAACTCTGTAGCTTTTTCTATTTTTAAACTCTTCTTTTTTACCATCGTTCCAGTGTTTCACAGGTCTAAAATAACCAACAATTCTGGAGTAAACCTCTGTTTCTTCCCCGCAGTGGGGACATTCTTTGTGCTCTCCGGGTATATATCCATCTTCTGGACATACGCTGAATGTGGGTGTCAGGGTGAAATAGGGTAAGTGGTAATTTTCACACACCGTTTTTACAAACTGTTTAACTGAGGAGTTTTCTGATATCTTTTCTCCTAAGAAGAAGTGTATAACTGTCCCGCCTGTATATTTAGTCTGTAAACTGTCCTGATGCTCCAGTACAGAGAATGGGTCATCTGAGTAGTCAACAGGCAGATGGGTTGAGTTTGTGTAATATGGAGCTGCTCCGTTCTGATATTCTTCTTCATTTGCCACTACAATATCTGGATATATTGATTTATCTATCTTAGCAAGTCTGTAAGATGCCCCTTCTGCTGGTGTTGCTTCAAGATTGTAGTTGTTTCCTGTCTCTATCTGGAACTTTATTAGCTTATTGTTTATAAACTCTAAAACTTTTTCTGCAAATGTTTTGCCTTTTTCTGTTGCAATGCTTTCACCAAACAGATTTAAACATGCTTCGTTCATTCCTATTATTCCAACTGTTGAAAAATGATTTTTCCAGAACTCTCCTGCCTGGGCTTTTATACTTCTCAGGTAGAATTTTGAGTATGGGTATAGACCTTTTTCTGTAAGCTGTTCAAGTAAATCTCTTTTTATCTCAAGGCTTTCTTTTGCAATCTCAAGGAGACTGCTTAGTCTGTCAAAAAACTGTTCCTCGTTAGAGGACAGATACCCAACTCTCGGCAGATTGATGGTTACAACTCCAATGGAACCTGTTAATGGATTGGCTCCAAACAGGCCTCCGCCTCTTTTTTTCAGCTCTCTCACGTCTAATCTGAGTCTGCAACACATACTCCTTGCGTCATTAGGGTCGAGGTCTGAGTTTATGAAGTTTGCAAAGTAAGGGATGCCGTATTTACCTGTCATCTCCCACAATTTTTCATAAGCAGGATTATCCCAGTCAAAGTCCTGTGTTATGTTGTATGTGGGAATAGGGAATGTGAAAATCCTTCCTGAAGCATCTCCTTCGCTCATCACTTCCCAGAATGCCTGATTTATCATATCCATTTCTCTCTGGAAATCCCTGTATCTTTCTTTTTTTATTTCTCCACCGACTACAACATACTGGTCTGCGTATGGGGAGCTTTCAGCTTTCAGGTCAAAGGAAAGATTGGTAAAAGGTGTTTGAAATCCTACCCTTGTTGGGACATTAAGATTAAACACAAATTCTTGAACAGCCTGCTTCACCTGTTTATAGGAGAGATTATCGTACCTGACAAATGGGGCAAGAAGTGTATCAAAGTTAGAAAATGCCTGAGCACCGGCAGCTTCCCCCTGGAGTGTATACAGGAAATTAACTATCTGCCCAAGAGCAGATGAGAGATGTTTTGGAGGTTTGCTTTCTGCTTTTCCGTAAGCACCTTTAAAACCTGTGGTGAGCAGGTCGTATAAATCCCATCCAACACAGTAAACACTCAAATTTTGAAGGTCGTGTATGTGAAGGTCTCCTTCCCTGTGGGCTTTTGATATTTCTCCATTGTAAACCTTAGTCAGCCAGTATTCTTTCGTTATCTCTGATGATATGTAAAAGTTTAGACCCTGCAGTGAATACGTGGTATTGCTGTTTTCGTAAACTCTCCAGTCTAACTTTTTCAGATAGTTTTCAACCAGGTAGGCACCCATACTACCCTCCTTCTATATATAGTGGTATTTTTTAAATCATACGATATATAGTATAGTGTGAAAAGTCTGGTTTGTAATTGACAGAAATCAACTGTTGATTATCTTGTTATCTCTGTTCCTATGCCTTCAGATGTGAATATTTCAAGAAGAACGCAGTGGGGGTCCTGCCGTCAAGCATGTGGGCTTTTTTACACCTTTCCTCTAAAGCCTGAATGCAGGCTTTTACTTTTGGTATCATTCCCCCTGTTATGGTTCCACTTTCTATCATCTGGTGTATCTTGTTGATATTAATAGAAGAGATAGTTTTCCTTTTTTGTCTTTTAAACCTTCAATGTCCGTTAAAAATATTACTTTTTCTGCTTTCAGTGCTCCTGCAACAGCTGAGGCAACAAAGTCAGCGTTTATGTTGTATGCATTTCCTTCCCTATCAAACCCTACAGGAGCTATAACAGGGATGTAGTTGTCTTCCTCTAAATGTTTCAGTATCTGAACGTCCACAAACTCAACCTCACCAACATGTCCCAAATCTATCAGCTCTGTTGGTCTGAAATCTCCCATCTGTCTGAAATACTCTTCAGCATCTAATTTTTTAGCCCTTATCAGACCTCCATCTTTTCCTGTTAAGCCAACTGCCCTGATATGACCCCCTGCATACCTGTTTATCAGCATAACGATATTTTTATTTACCAGTCCCCCCAAAACCATCTCAACAACTTCCATTGTTTCTCTGTCTGTTATCCTCAGACCTCCAACAAACTTTGATTCTAAACCCATTCTCTTTAGAACCTGACCTATCTGGGGACCTCCCCCGTGGACGATAACTGGATTTATACCTATGTATTTGAGCATCAGAATATCCTGTGCAAAGGCTGTTTTCAGCTCTTCTTTGACCATAGCATTTCCGCCGTATTTAATAACAAATGTTTTTCCTCTAAACTTTGTTATAAAAGGGAGAGCTTCCATAAGTGTTTCAGCTTTTTCTATCAGTCTTTCCATCTACTCCTCCATAAACTCCTTTAAAAACTCTACTATCTCTTTTTTTGCAGGTATGTCAACCCAGTATTGACCATCTTCGTGTTCTATCCTGAGGATTTTTCCATCAGGTAAGTTGATGGTTCTTGAAAATTGTTAAACCTTTTGAGAAATACCACTCTATGTTCTCATATGGTGAGCGCATATGGACTGTAAAGCCACCTTTCCTTTTAGAAATCTTTTTAACGGTTATGGGGGTTTTATTAATAATGTCTTCTTCCTGCCACTCTTCAGACAGCACATCAACAGCAATGCCGTTAACTTTTACCTGTAGCTCTTCCATACTTTCCGCTCTCCTTCATCTTTTTAATCTCCTCTAAAAGCTGGTCAACCATCTCATCCTCAGAAACTCTCCTTAAGGGCTGTCCTTCTTTAAACAGAATGGCAGATTTATTCCCACACGCCAGTCCTATGTCTGCTTCTCTTGCCTCTCCAATTGCATTTACCACACATCCCATTATGGCAACCTTTACAGGCAGTGTTTCTCCTTCTAATCTTTCTTCAACCTTTCTTACCACTTCTGGAAGATTTACCTCTATCCTTCCACATGTTGGGCAGGATATTATCTCTATGCCTCTTCTTCTCAGACCAAGGGACTGGAGTATCTGGTATGCAACTTTTACTTCTTCTACAGGGTCAGCTGTCAAAGACACCCTGACAGTATCTCCTATTCCCATGTACAGCAGTATCCCAAGCCCTACTGCTGACTTTACAGACCCTTTCCCTGCTGGTCCTGCTTCTGTAATGCCTATGTGGAGGGGAATGTCTGTTTTTTCTGCAAATATTCTGTTTGCCTCTATGTTCTGCAGGACGTCAGAGCCTTTTATGGACACCTTGAAGTTTTTAAAGCCTACCTTTTCAAAAATTCAGACCAGTAGAGCGCACTTTCTGCTAAAGCCTCCCTGTAGGACAGCCTACCTCTTCTAACAGCCCTCTCCTCTAAAGAACCTGAATTCACTCCTAATCTAACGGCTATATCCTTCTTTTACATTCCTGAAGTATCTCTTTTATCTTCCCTTCGTCATTTATGTTTCCCGGATTCAGTCTTATGCCGTGTATTCCACTTTCTAATGCCAGGAATGCTATTCTTGGGGAGAAATGTATGTCTGCAATAACAGGTATCGGTGAGTTTTTCACTATTTCAGGAAGTGCTCTTGCATCTTTTTCTGTTGGGGCTGCCACCCGGACTATCTCACAGCCAGCCTCGTATAGTCTGTTTATCTGCTTTAATGTTTCTTTTATGTTGTGGGTTTTTGTGTCAGTCATAGACTGGACAACAACAGGGGCATCATCTCCTATCTTTACATCTCCAACGTAAACAGGCCTTGTCTTTCTCCTCTTTATCATCTATCTGAGGGACACCTCTTTTACAGGTATTTTTAAAACCATTCCCGGTTTTATCAGATTGTCTCTTATTTTATTCAATTTTACTATTTCTTCAACAGTTACTCCGTATCTTTTGGCAATCCTGTAGAGGGTTTCTCCTTTTTTGACGTAGTGGTATTTCAGTTTATAGTTTACCTTTTTCACACTGATTTTTTTATTTCTGTAAGGGATGTTCAGATTGTATCCTGCATATGCTACACCTTTTTTAAAATGGGCGTTATACTTTCTGAGAAGTCCGTAATCTACACCTAACTCTCTGCTGAGGCTTTTTAAACTTTTTGTTCTGTGGAATTTTTCTGTTTTTACGTAGTATATGTTTGTTCTGTGGATTTTTATGCTGTATTTTTTAGGGTTTTTTGCTATCAGAACCATAGCGAAAAACTTTGGGACATACTCTCTGGTCTGTCTGGGCAGTCTGTACTTTATGTCCCAGAAGTCATTGTTAGAGTTTCTCAGTTTTCTCTGGACACACCCTTCACCGCAGTTGTAGGCAGCAAGGACTAAATCCCATCTTCCAAACATTCTGTATAGATACTTTAGATACTTGGCTGCAGCAACAGTGGATTTGTAAGGGTCTCTCCTCTCATCGACTCTGCTGTTTATCCTCAATCCAAATCTCTTCCCTGTTATACGGACAAACTGCCACAGACCTGCTGCTCCTGAGGGGGATGTGGCATAGGGGTCAAATGCACTTTCAATGGCAGGAAGGTATGCAAGCTCCTCCGGTATGCCGTGTTTTTAAATACAGACTTTATCATAGGGAAGGTAAAAATTTGCTCTGTTAAGTGCCTTTTCTGTCCAGCTTCTTGTTTCTTATTCCATAAAAGTAAAGGTATTTCATATATCCTTTTTGTCAGGATTTTAATTCCTGTTTTTATGGACTCTTCAAACAGTATCTGTTCGTCTTCACTGTCTAACTGTGGAAGGTCTTTTTCGTTTATGTATATTCCGTCAACCTTTATAACTGTTTTTTCATCACCTTTTTTAATGATGATGTATGCCTTGTCTTTCTTTTTTATTATGTAGGCTTTTGTCTGGGGTTTTTTTGAGCTGCACGAGAAAGTCAGGAATGCCAGTATTACCCCTGCAATGAGATAATACCGGCTCTTTCTGTTCATCTTCAGTCCTTTATAAGATTTTTGTTCCTCATTGATATCTCTTTAGCCTCTTCGGAAAATATGCCTGCAACTTTATGCTCTTTTATGTTGTTCTCTTCGTCCATATAAACTAAATTCACCTTAAAATCTTTTAGTTCAGCCTCATCAAGGTCTGCGTAGGAAACAATGATTATTAAATCTCCTGCATGTCCAAGTCTTGTTGCAGCACCGTTTAATATACATTCTCCACTGTATCTGACTCCCGGTATGACATATGTGGAAAATCTGTGTCCATTGTTTATGTTGAACACCTCAACCTTTTCAAAAGGCACTAAATTTGCAGCTTCCATAATAGCTTCATCAAGGGTCAGAGAACCTTCGTAATGGAGGTCTGCTCCTGTTATTGTTATTCTGTGCACTTTTGATTTTAAAACTGTTCTTCTCATCAAAACTCCCTCTCAACAATAAATTTTGCAAGCTCCTCTAACCTTTTAAGGTATTCATTATCAGGAAAGTTTTCAAGTTCTTTAACAGCATTATCAACAAGCTGTTTTGCCTTTTCTATGGTTTTTGTCATACCACCTTTTTCATGAACTATCTGTTTTACTCTGTCTATCTCTTCCTGAGATGGATTTATATTTCTGATTACTTTTTTCACAAATTCTCTCTCTTCCTCAGACAGCTGGTTTAATACAGAAAGAAGAGGATAAGTAATCTTTCCTTCCCTCAGGTCGTTGCACACAGGCTTTCCCAACTTTTCCTCTGTAGATGTGTAGTCTAAATAATCGTCTATAAGCTGGAATGCCAGTCCTATGTTCAGGCCGTATCTGTATGCACTTTCTTTCTGCTTCTGGGAGCCTCCTCCATGGGCTGCTCCTACCATAATAGCAGCTGCCGAATAAAACTGCTGTTTTACCTTCTAATATCTGGAAGTATTCGTTATAACTGATATCTATGTCACCTATCTTTTTCAGCTCTAACAGCTGTCCTTCAGCCATTTTTTTGACTGAGTCTGATACATTCTTTTATCATGTCTATATCACCATAAACAGAGAACAGATAAAGGGCATTTGCGTACATGTAATCTCCCTGTCAGAACAACTGTGTCGTTTCCAAACACTCTGTTTGCAGAGGGTTTTCCTCTTCTTGTGTCTGCTCCGTCAACAACGTCGTCGTGGAGAAGAGAGGCAGTGTGAAGATATTCCATTGCAACAGCTAAAGGGTAATCCCTGTCCTGGTTTTCTCCCCTAAGGAGTTTTGCAAATGTAAGAACCAGAACAGGTCTGAGTCTTTTTCCTCCACTGGAGAGTATATAGTTTCCAATTTTCAGTAAAAACTCAACTTCAGAATCCATAAATCTTGAAAGCTCTGACTCAATCCTGTCCATTACAGTTTTTTCTACCATCTTCCCACCTTTTCAGTGCGCCCGGCAGGATTCGAACCTGCGACCTCCAGCCCCGGAAACCGGTGCTCTATCCTGCTGAGCTACGGGCGCTTTTATTAAATTTTTTAATCTTTCCATGTTTATAATGTCCCAGTTCCCTTCCTTTGGGGTCTCTAATATAAAGGGCAGTTTACTAAAATATTCATCATTCAGGAAATTTTCAAATCCTGTGTAACCTATAGAGCCTTCTCCTATATGCTGATGCCTGTCTTTTCGTGAGTTAAATGGTGTTTTTGAATCATTACAGTGTATAACCTTAACATTTTCTAAACCTATCTTTTCCTCCAGTTCTTCCTTATATCTGAAAAATCCTTCCTTATCATTAATTTTGTATCCTGCAGAGTATATGTGGCAGGTATCAACACATATTCCGATTTTTTTATCAGTAAAGGGCTCTATAAGTTCAGACAGTTCATCTGTTGTTTTACCTATCTCCCCTTTCTGACCTGCCAGTGTTTCATACAAAAATGTAGTGCTTTTCAGCTCCACTTCAGAGAGAATAATTTTCATGCTCTGGAGGATGTTTTTTACCGCTTTTCTATATGTCAGTCCTTTTGCCTTTCCCGGATGTATCACGTAGTAATCTATATTCAGCTCTTCACACAGCTGTAGCTCATTTATCACTCCTCTTATAGATTTTTTCCTTAGCTCTCTGTCCCCAGAGGCAAGGTTGAACAGATAAGAGGAATGGACTACAACAGGGGATATGCCTGTCTCTTTTCTTTTTTTTAAAAAAAACTGTTTCTCTTCTTCTGTTCTTTCCTTCCACTTCCACGAGCGGGGAGAGGATAGAAAAAACTGTATGGTCTGTGCTCCAACCTCCTTTCCTCTGTCAAACACAAGGTCAAGGGATCTGGAAGAGGAAACGTGGGTTCCTATTTTCACCATTCTATTCTAAGCACTCCTGTTATGTAAGGATTTGATTTTTTCTCTATTCCGATTTTTGTTATATCTCCATGTCCTGGTATAACATCTGTATCATCAGGAAGATGAAATAAGTTTCTTCAACGATTGTTCCATCTGAGACATATTACCGCCGGGAAGGTCTGTTCTTCCTATACTGCCTTTAAAAAGGGTGTCTCCTGTGATAACAAACTGATTTTTCTCGTCATAAAAGCATACACTTCCCGGTGTATGTCCAGGTGTCTCTATAACCTTCAGTGAAAATCTGCCAAACTCTATAATGTCTCCTTCATTTATTTTTATATCTGGCTGTGGACAGGGATATGCTCCTATCATCTGGGCAAAACCGGGAAATATGTCATTATTTATAAGAAACATATCTTTTTCATTCATGACAAAGGGAACGTCGTATCTCTCCTTTAGATAACCTACCTGTCCAACATGGTCAAGATGACCGTGTGTTGCAAGTATATAGCGAAGTTTTAGATTTTCAATACTTTCTATTATACTGTCTCCTTCAGCTCCCGGGTCAACTACAACAGCCTCTCTGCTTTCCTCATCTACAACAATGATACAGTTTTCTTCTAAAGGTCCAACAGTGAGAACTTTTATCATTCCTTTAATCCTGAATATTTTCTGTCCACTAAAGAGGTTGTGTATTCTCCAGACAGGAAATCTGGATCATCTAAGATTTTTAAGTGAAAATCTTTTGTTGTTTTTATCCCTTCAACAATAAGCTCTGTTAATGCTCTCTTGCCTCTAATTATGGCTTCCTCTCTTGTTTTTCCGTAAACTATCAGTTTTGCTATCAAAGAGTCGTAGTATGGAGGAACAGTATATCCTTTGTAGATATGGGTGTCTATCCTCACACCAAATCCACCGGGAAGGTAAAGCTCTTTTATTGTTCCTGGATTTGGGGTGAAGGTTTCAGAGTCTTCAGCATTTATCCGAAATTCTATTGCATGGCCTCTGTTTTTTACATCTTCCTGTTTAAAATCAATCTTCTGCCCATCGGCTATAAGCATCTGCCATGCAACAAGGTCTATACCTGAGGTCATCTCAGAGACAGGATGCTCAACCTGAATTCTACCGTTCATCTCAATGAAGTAAAAGTTCATATCACTGTCAACAATGAACTCAACAGTCCCTGCTCCTGTAAAGCCTACATGCTCTGCAAATCTTACAGCTGCCTCTCCCATCTTTTTTCTCACTTCATCAGTTATAAATGGTGATGGGGATTCTTCAAGGAGTTTCTGATGTCTCCTCTGGATGGAACATTCCCTGTCTCCAATGTAAACAACATTTCCATACTCATCAGCTAATATCTGCACTTCTATATGTTTAGGATTGGTTATAAATTTTTCTATGTAAACCCTGCTGTCTCCGAAGTTGGTTTCTGCTTCCCTCTGGGCTACAGGGAAGGAGTCTGGTAAGCTCCTGTGGTGAATGAACAACTCTCATTCCCCTTCCACCACCACCTGCAGCAGCCTTCAGAAGAACAGGATACCCTATAATGTCTGCTATTTCTAAAGCTTCTTTCAGGTTTTCAACAGGTGGACTGCCGGGAATAATGGGAACTCCTGCTTCCTGTGCTGCTTTTCTTGCTGCAGCCTTGTCTCCGGTTAGTCTTGTGGTCTCTGATTTTGGACCTATAAACTTTATGTTTGATTTTTCTAAAATAGCTGCAAAATGTGGATTTTCTGCTAAAAATCCATAGCCAGGATAGACTGCATCAGCATAGGATATCTCTATAGCTGAAAGGATAGAAGGTATGTTGAGATAGCTTTTGTCAGAAGGAGCTTTCCCTATACATACAGAGTAATCTGCAAGTCTTACATGCATTGAATCCTTATCAGCTTCAGAGTAAACAGCTATAGATTCTCCTCCAAGTTCTCTTATGGCTCTGATAGCTCTGATTGCAATCTCTCCACGGTTTGCAATCAGAACTCTCTTTATATTTTCTAATTTTTTCAATATTTATCTCCTGATTCTGTGGCTTTTTTTAATAAATTTCCTAAATATTATATAATAACTACCAGACTATAATAAAAATTCAGGATTCTGTTATGGGAGATGTTGACTTTAAAAGTAGAAGGAAACTGACCTTTCTCAGGTTGATGGTATCTCAGGGCATTGTTCCTGCTGAAAAAGTGAGAGATAATCCAAATATTGAAGGAAGAGATTTTACAGATATTTTAACTTATCTTGTTGAAAACAACATTGCCGATGAAAATAAAATAAAACAGTTTTTCGTTGAGTTTCTCAATCTAAAGCCTTTTGACCTATCTATAGATATAGATGTGGATGATGCAATACTGTCAAACATTACTTACAACTATATGGTAAAAAAGAAGTTCGCACCGATAAAATATGTAAAAGAAGAAGACAGACTGTCAATAGCTGCATTTAATCCTATAGATAAAGAGATTATTCACTATCTGAAATTTTTAGGTATCAAAAATATTGAAATATTAGTAGCATCATACTCAGAGGTAAGACAGCTCCTTGAAAGCTACAGCAGAATGGCATCTCCCACAGAGATTTTTGATAACATCGGTTTAGATGCAGAAGTTGAAGAAGAAGTGCAGAAAGAGGAGGATATAAGCGTTAATGTAGCTATTGCTGAAGCAGAAGAAGCTCCTATAGTAAAAGCCTCAAGACTATTTATCGTTAATGCTGTCCGTCAGGGGGCTTCAGACATACATATAGAGCCCTTTGAAAAAGAGCTGAGGGTCAGATACAGGATAGATGGAATACTGAGAACTGTCCAGAGACTGCCTGTAAACATAAAAGATGCCCTTGTTGCCCGGTATAAAATAATGGCCAATTTAGACATTGCAGAAAAGAGGCTACCTCAGGACGGAAGAATAAGAGTAAGGATAGACAAAAGACCAATAGACCTGAGGGTTTCCATCGTTCCTACCGTTTACGGTGAAAAAGTGGTAATGAGAATTCAGGATGCTCAGGCGTATCTTGGACTGAAATTAGAGGATCTGGGATTTGAACCAGACGATTTGGAAAAAATCAGGAAGGCTATATACAGCCCGTGGGGAATGGTTTTAGTCACAGGACCAACAGGTTCAGGTAAAACGACAACCCTTTATACTGCACTGATGGAGAGAAATACAGAAGACGTTAACATATCAACAGCTGAAGACCCTGTTGAGGTTTCTATTCCCGGCATAAATCAGGTTCAGATAAAAGAACACATTGGTCTGACATTTGCAGAAGCTCTCAGGTCTTTCCTGAGGCAGGACCCTGACATAATACTTGTTGGTGAGATCAGGGATAGAGAAACAGCAGAGATATCTATAAAGGCAGCCTTAACAGGACACCTCGTATTTTCTACACTTCACACAAACGATGCACCATCTTCCATCACAAGAATGATAGATATAGGCGTTGAACACTTCTTAGTTGGGACAGCTGTAAACATGATAATAGCCCAGAGGTTAGTGAGGAAACTGTGTGGCCACTGTAAACAGCCTGCAGACTATCCAAAGGAGTTCTGGACAGGTCTTGGACTGTCAGAAAAAGATGTTGAGGATGGACAGTTTTTTGTTCACA
Source organism: Persephonella sp. (assembly GCA_030949555.1). Taxonomy (GTDB): domain Bacteria; phylum Aquificota; class Aquificia; order Aquificales; family Hydrogenothermaceae; genus Persephonella_A. The sequence continues at coordinate 20,498 of JAUZSJ010000011.1, forward strand.
ATCCTGAAGGGTGTGAAAGATGTAACAGAACAGGCTACAGGGGCAGAACAGCTGTTCATGAAATCCTTGAAGTGGACGATACAATAAGAAAGGCAATACTATCAGGAGCAAACGCAAGCCAGCTTAGAGAACTGGCAGTTAAAAATGGAATGAGAACTCTGTTCCAGAATGCTCTGCTGAAAGTTAAGAAAGGTATAACAGATATAGCTGAGGTGGAGAGGGTTTTAATCAAATAAATTTTTGAGGTTTTAAATTATGGAGCAGGAAAAACTTTCTTTTACCATTGATGAGATAGCAAGGGTAGCTTTAGAAAGAGATGCAACAGACATTCACATAACAGCAGGAGCTCCCCCAACAATCAGGGTTGACGGGAAAATAGTATATTTGGCTGACTATCCTGTTATGTATCCAAAAGATACTCAGAAGTTTATCTACTCCGTAATGAATGAGAAGCAGAAAAGGACATTTGAAGAAAAAAATGAGGTTGACTTTTCTATAGGAATTAAAGGCCTTGGAAGATTCAGGGTTAATGTTTACAGACAGAGGGGAAGTGTTGCTGCTGCCCTCAGGAGGATTCCCTATGAGATAAAACCTATGGAAGAGCTTGGTCTTATTCCTTCTGTGAAGGAACTGTGTAGAAAGAGTATGGGACTTGTTCTGGTAACAGGACCAACAGGTTCAGGTAAAACAACCACCCTTGCGTCAATGATTGACTACATAAATGCAAACTATTCCTACCACATCATAACTATTGAGGACCCTATTGAATATCTGTTTCCCCACAAAAAATCTCTCGTTGCCCAGAGAGAAGTTGGAAATGATACAGCAAGTTTTGCTATTGCTCTGAAATATGCCCTCAGGGAAGACCCGGATGTTATATTAGTTGGTGAGATGAGGGATTTGGAGACAATCAGAGCTGCTTTAATGGCTGCTGAAACAGGACACCTTGTATTTGCTACACTTCACACAAACACAGCAATACAGACGATAAACCGTATTATAAATGTGTTTCCAGAAAACGAGCAGGACCAGATAAGGACGGAGCTCAGTTTTGTTCTGCAGGGGGTTATATCCCAGAGACTTCTCCCAAGAGTAGGAGGTGGAAGAGTTCTTGTTCATGAGGTTCTTATACCCACAACTGGTATAAGAAATCTGATAAGGGAAAACAAGATTCACCAGATTTATGGTCTTATGCAGTCTGGACAGGTAGGAACGGGAATGCAGACAATGAACCAGTCCATATACAGAGCTATAAAGGAAGGTCTTATAACAAAAGATGACGGATTCAAGGTTTCCCCCGAGCCTCAGGAACTGGAGAGAATGTTAAAGACATTAAGATAGGGGGTAGGTAATGCCTAAGTTTAAGTATGTGGCAAGGGACAGGTATGGAGTTGTAAGGGAAGATGTTATATATGCTCCTGATGCAGGAGCTGCTCAGATGGAGCTTGAGAAGAGAGGTTTTGAGGAAATCAAACTCCAGATGGTAACTCCCCGTCAGATAAGTCTGGATATAGACATCTTTAAACCTAAAGTAAAAGAAAAGGACCTTGCTCTCTTCACACGGCAGCTGGGAGCTATGATATCTGCAGGTGTAGGAATTGCTGAAGCTCTTGAAATTTTAGCAGAGCAGCTCCCAAATAAAACCCTTGCAAAAGCATTAAAAGAGGTTCAGGAAGATGTTGTTGCAGGTATGTCTCTGTCTAAAGCAATGGCAAAGCATAAAAAGGTCTTTCCTGAATTTCTGATTAACCTGATAGAGTCAGCAGAAGAGTCTGGAAATCTTGATGTGATACTCCAGAGGGCTACCACATACTACGAAAAAGATAGCAGCGATAAAAAGGAAGATAGTAAGTGCTTCATGGTATCCTGCAATGGTAGTAGTGATAGCAACTGTTATAGTTCTTGGTATTTTAACCTTTATTGTTCCAACCTTTGCACAGCTTTATTCCAGTATGGGAGGAGAGCTTCCATTCCTGACACAGATATTGATAGATGCAAGTAACTTTGTAAAGAGTAACATATTGATTATTATAGGTGGAGTAATTGGTCTGGCTATATTAAATAAATTTATTTATAACACGCGGGCAGGAAAGGAAGTTTACCACAGAATTTTTTTACATCTGCCTCTCCTTGGAAACATATTTTTAAAAGGTGCTATAGCAAAATTTGCCAGAACTCTTTCAACTTTAGTGGCTGGCGGTGTTCCTATTATGCGCTCCCTTGAAATAGCTTCATCTGTTGCAGGAAATGTAGTGATAGAAAAGGCAATATTGGAAGCAAAAGATAAGGTTGAAAAAGGACAGGAGATATACAGATCCCTTGACCCCAAGATATTCCCGCCTATATTAATCGCTATGGTAAGGGTGGGTGAAGATACAGGTAGATTGGACGAGATGTTAGATACTATTGCCAACTTTTTTGAAGATGAGGTTGATAGAGCT
>JAUZSJ010000012.1 GCA_030949555.1 Persephonella sp.
AACTCAAATGATCCAAAGATATAATGAATAAGAAATTAAACCAAGTTTTATCAATAATTTGTTTCCAATTATAATGTCATTATTTTCCAGTTTACTTACATATATCAATAAACTAGATACAATTAGTAAAATAATAAATATCTTTATAAGATTATATGATACTTGATTGTTCAACAAAATAGGAATTAGCAGAACTAGAAAGAAGAAATATATTTTCCTCGTTTCTTTATGGAATTATATATGTACGTATTTTTAGAAAAAAGGCTATTAATCCTCCAAATTGCAACTCCCATATCCTATATAAAGTATGATGATGAAAGCTACTTGTTCGTTTTTATTACTCATTATTAAAGAATAAAAATAAAAATAAATGAAGTGACAACTGGTCCACAGTAAAAAAAAGCTTTCACTAATTTTCGATAAAATAAATTAGATACAAAGGACCAAAAATATAAAGTAACATCCTTCTATTGATAACGACCATAGGTGAGAGTTATGGTTTTTTTAGCATTTATATCCCAATATCCTATACTTCTTTAATCAGTATAAAATTTTTCATAATATAGAGAAATGCAGCTTTTATATGTTTGCCTAAATTTTTTGTATTCTGAAGGAAAAAAAGCAGTAAATCCAGAATATTATTAAGAGAGTGAACAATCACTATAAGAGCAGGGAGTAGTCTTCTAATTCTATTTCTATAGAGATTCTTTTATTAGAAAACTTTTTATTTTCTAACTTTGACAAAATTATATTCAGTTATAAAGACAACTGACAGTAGTAAAAATATATCTACTCCAATAAAACCAAACTAAATATCTCAGGAAAAAAATGAAAAAGAACAACTAATAGTATCGAAAGTCCTCTTAAACTACCATCTAAATAAGGGTTATATATTGAGAATGTTTGTATATGGATATCAAAAATATTTAATTTTTTTAACATTTTTATCTTAATTAATCTAATTCTCTATTTTTCAGGTTCTTTAAGTTAAGCAATTAATTTTATTATAAAGAAAATTTCTGCGTTTTCAATCTCCAATAAATAAAATCTTTACCATAGGTTTTTCCATACTATAGCTCATTTTAATATCTATTAAGCCGGCAGCGCTGCGGTTTTTCATTAATTCTTTATACTTTCTAAAAATCTAACTCCTCTATAAATGGTTTATGTTTGACTGCAACAATTATAGCGTCATATGGAGCTTTTTCCTTCAATATCTTTTAACCTTTCTATACCATACTCTTCTTTTACTTCTTCTGGATAGGCGTATGGGTCATAAACATATACATTAATACCGTATTCTTTAAGTTCATTTATAAACATCTATAACTTGTATTTCTTATCTGATATATTTTCTTTAAAAGTTAATATAGTAGTAAAACTTTACTTCCTTTTACAGTTTACCTGCCTTTATTAAACTTTTTACATTGTTTTCTGCAACAAACTTATATAGTCGTTCTTCTTCCAGCAAGTATTACTTCTGGATGATGTCCTATAACTTGTGCTTTAAATGTTGAACTAGTACCGGGTCTACTCAATATTACCACACCAACTAATGCCCGGTTCAAATCTTAAAAAGTTCCATTTGTTGAGGCCGCTTCTAAAACTGCTTTGTGTCAATCCCCATTTTATTAAAGATTACTGACAGTTCGTTCATAAGGGCTATGTTCAGGTCTCTTTGAGTATTCTCAATAACTTTAGCTGCTTCTGCTGTTTTTATATCTGGTGCTTTGTGAACTCAACGGTTATAACACTACCATAAAGCTGGGCTAAAGATTCTGTTATTTCAGGGAGTATCTCCAGCTACCTTAATATAACTATTTTGTCTATTGTGCTGTTTGTCTCCACAGTTTTACGGGAGAGTATCTACATTAAAATCCTTTTTCCACTTTAAGCCGCTCTTTTTCTAATATTAGATTTTCTTCCTCATTAAGCAGGATAAACGGTGGATTCGTAAACTACTACTGAACCTTCTGCATGTGTCTGCCAACTGTTTCCTGTTGCACTTTTTATTGGCCTCAGGTCTGAGTATGTTGTGCTCGTCTATATGGGGGTTGGGACTGTTATTATTATCACAGCTTGCCTGTGATATCTTTTCTGGGTTGTCTGTAAGTTCAGTGCTGCAGTCTTCCAAGCTCCATGTGTCTCAAGCTTCTCCTCGTTCTGTCATGTATCCATGCTTGCAGCTCGTCTTATCCTCTCCCCGTTTATGTCAAGACCCTATAACATCATACTTTCTGTCCTAACAGGCACTGCTAAGGCAGTCCCGCGTGTCCAAGGCCCGATAACGCTGCTATTTTACCAAAACTCAATTTCCATTCCTCAAGGTAAATTTTTTGATTTATATTCTCAATTTTGATTATACCATGATTACAGCAGGGCGGAAAACACAGTGTTGTCAGGGAAAAGAGTCAGAACATTTTTTCTGTTAGATTGCAGACTGCCATTATCTGCCCCAGTGACAGCCCTCCATCATTGGGAGGAACTTTTCTGTGGATTATCACCTCTGTGCTGTTTTCCCTCAAAGTGTAAAGCAGCCTTTCTGTTAGTGGCTTGCTCTGGAAAACTCCTCCAGATAAACCTATTTTCAGATTTTCTCCTATCTGCTTATAGCTTTCTAAGACTACACAGGCAAGGGAGTTTATAAATCTTGAAACTTTTGTGGATATGTCTGATTTATCTTTAATAAGAGCCTCAAACAGAGGTCTCCAGTCAATAGTACTTTCTTTAATTTCAAATGGATAGTAATCTTTCACATTCCAGTCATAAAAATTCTCCATTATCATTCCAGACTGTCCTTCGTACGAAAGCAGTTGCCTGATTCCTGTAATGGAAGCAAAAGCATCAAAAAGTCTTCCTGCAGAAGAGGAATAGGGGCTGTTTATTCCTTTTTCCCAGGTTTTATATAAAAGTTCCAACTCTCTCTCTTTAAATGCTCTAAGGGTTGGAACATCAGGTAGATTCCTGCCGTAAATATCAAACAGGATAGATAGAGCTACTCTTCTTGGTTCTTTTACTGCCTTTTCTCCGCCTATAAGCTCTGAAATAATCAAAGTGTAAAACCCTTTCATATCCATTATAATCTGCAATTAAAAACTCACCTCCCCAGAGATTTCCATCTTCTCCATATCCTGTTCCGTCCCAGCATACAGCAAGTATTTTTTCATCTTTTATCTGATTCTCTGCCATAACAGAGAGGGCATGTAGCAAAATGATGTTGAATCTTTATTAATGGAATGTCATTTTCCTTTGAAAACTGTTTTGCCCACTGTGTAGAATAATATCGTGGGTGTAAATCTGAGACTACAATCTCAGGTTTAAAGTCATAAAGCTCAAAAAGTGAGTATATAATTTCTTCAAAATTTTTACAGGCATCAACAGTCTCAAGGTCTCCAATGTGCTGACTGAGAAAAACTTTATCGTCAAAAGCTATAGCTACTGTATTTTTCTGGTGTCCTCCAACAGCTAAAACTTTTTTATCATGTTTATAAGGCAGTTTTACAGGAAGTGGTGCGTATCCCCTTGAACGGCGAATAAAAGATACTTTTTTATCTATAACCCTGACAACGCTATCATCAACTCTGTTTTTTATATCTCTGTTGTGAACAAGAATGTAATCTGTAAATATTGACAGTTTTTCAAATGCTTCATCGTTGTCTTTTACAATAGGTTCATCTGATAGATTTGCAGACGTCATAACAAGCGGTTTTTTATAGTCGTTCAGCAGAATGTAATGGAGCGGTGAATAAGGCAGAAAAACTCCTATCCTGTCTAAATAGGGTGCTACTCCTTCGCTTAAGTCTGTATTTAGTTTTTCTTTACTATAACAATAGGCTTTTCTGGAGACAAAATAACTGCCTCTTCAAAATCTGTTATTTCTGCATACTCCTTAATCTGCTGAATATCCTTAAACATAACTGCAAATGGTTTTTCTCCTCTTCTTTTCCTCTCTCTGAGGGTTTCTATCGCAAAATCACTGGTTGCATCACACACCAGATGAAAACCACCTACTCCTTTTATGGCTAAGATTTTTCCTTTTTTTAATAGCTCAACGGTTTCCTTAAGAGCTTCTTCCCTTTCTGCAACTAATTTTTTGTCTGAAGTATAAAGAGTTATATGGGGACCACATACAGGACAGGCATTTGGCTGAGCATGAAACCTTCTGTCTTCTGGATTGTTATACTCCCTTTCACATTCAGGGCACATTTTAAACTTTTTCATTGTTGTATTTGGTCTATCATAAGGGAGTTTTTCTATAATAGAAAAACGGGGACCACAGTTTGTGCAGTTTATAAAGGGATATCTATATCTTCTGTTTTCTGGGTCTGTAAGTTCTTTGAAACACTCTTCACAGGTTGAAACATCTGGCAGTATAAAAACCTCTTTTTTCCCTTTTTCTTTTGATTTTCTTATCTCAAAAGTTTTGTATCCAGCTATATTTTTTTCCTCCATCTCCTGTGAAAAAATGTGGGCAAGTGGTGGTTTTTGTGTGTGGAGAGCTATTAAAAACTGGTTTATATTTTTTTCATCTCCTTCGATGTCTATAACAACTCCCTGAGAGTCGTTTATAACATAGCCCTTTAGATTATGCCTTACAGCAAGATTGTAAACAAAAGGTCTGAAGCCAACCCCCTGAACAGCACCAGTAAGATGAATAACCATTCGTTTTAGCATAGTAATGATTATATAGAAACTGTCTGATGTTATCTATATTTAAAAATTTAACATTTTAAAACCTGGATTTTAAATCAGAAGATACCAAATCAATCTTGACACAAATCAAATATTTTTGTAAAAATTAGTGTTAATTTAATTGTTAAATTTTAATAAAAAATCAACTTACTTTCACGGGAGGTTAGGTGATGCTAAAAAGGGCTGCCTTACTGTCTACTCTTTTGTTATCTGGTCTTGCCATTTCAGAAGAGATATTCAGACTTGAAAAAACTCAGGTTACAGCAACCCGTGTAGAAAGGGCAGAGCTGGATATCCCTGCAGGAGTGGAAACAGTAACAAAAGATGAGATAGAGATGGAAAGACAGTACAATGTTTCTGAGTTTTTAGAAAGTTTGCCGGGAGTTCAGGCTTCAACCAAAAATGGTGGATATGATGTGAGACTTATAATAAGAGGAGGAGGATTAAAAGCCCCTTATGCTGTAAGAGAGATAAACATACTCCTTGATGGTGTCCCTATAACTGACCCTGACGGACTGACGAGACTTGACTTTGTTGATCCTCAGCTGCTGGAACAGATAGATGTAGTTAAAGGACCAAATTCCACCCTTTACGGTGCAAACTCTGCAGGCGGTGTCGTTAACTTTATCACAATCAATCCATTCAAATTTCAGGGGTTTAAAATAAGGGCAGGATATGGAAATTACGGAACCTACATGTACAGACTATTGTACGGTGGGAATAATGGGAACAACCTGTTTTACAATGCAAACTTTTCTTACAGAAAATCTGATTCATGGAGAGAGTGGAACAGATTTGAGACATTCCAGACAACAACAAAAATCGGCTGGCTTATCAGTGAGAACTCCTCTTTAGAGTCTACTGTCAGCTTTACCAAATCGGACCTTCAACTACCCGGAAGTCTTTCAAAAGAAGAGTTTGAAACTGACCTATCTCAGGCAACATCATCAGCATGGAGAAAATCCGGTAGATACTCAAGGATATTCTTCTGGAGCAACAGATACACTAACGAAGTTTCAGAAAATCTGACCTTAAAGTTCACAGCATATCTGCAGAGATGGACCCATTACCACCCGGTATTCGGCAGAATAAATGATGGGAGGTTCTATGTTGGAGGGGTGGATACACAGGTTGAGCTGAAGCACAGACTTGCAGGAAAAAACTCTCTCCTGATAACAGGAATTCAGGCAAGATACGACCACTACAACACCCAGAGGTATCTATACGAAATATGCGCTCTCCAGGATGGTTCTGTTGATTACTGTAGAAATGCTTCAAGAACCAATCCTATAAATTATGTTCTTACCGATACAAAAGACAGACTGTATGATGACCAGAAAAACAGAAATTACACTGCCGGTATATTTGCTCAGGAAACTGTTAACGTCAACGACAGACTGTCTGTAGATATTGGACCGAGACTTGACACTGTCAGGTTTGATATTGGAAAATATCCTATTACGAACTGAAATACTGGCCGATACTACTACAGCCAGCTTACAACTCCAGTAAAGGAAAAAGCTTCCAAAACATGGAACTATATAAGCCCAAGAATAGGTGTTGTTTACAAAGTCATCCCCAACTGGTCATTCTACGGCACAGTATCAACAGGTTTCCAGACACCACAGGACAGTGAGCTGCTGGCCAACCCAGATTTAGATGCATCAACAACCACAAACTACGAAATTGGAACAAGGGCTGTAGGAAATAAATTTTACATCTCATCCAGCCTGTTCTTTATGATTACAGAAAAGGAGATAGTCCAAACTTACGATTCTGGAGGTGACAGAATATACATAAACGCAGGAAAAACACACAAAAAGGGCTTTGAAATAGAAGGAAAATTTAAGCTTGTTGACGGTATATACATTGGTGGTTCCTATACTTACTACAACTTCAAATACAAAAAGTTTGTTTTTACCGACAGAAGTGGAACAACTTACGACTTTAGCGGAAATAAGCTCTACTACATACCAGAGTATATGTACAGTCTTTATATGTCAGGTAAGCACAGAAGTGGTTTTAAGTTTAAGTTAGAGGTAAACACATGGGGACCTTACTATGTCGATAATGCAAACACAGAGAAGTACAGCGACTACAAAAACATAACGGACATTATGATAGGCTACGAAAAGAGGAAAAAATGGGAAATCTCTTTAGATGTCAGAAATTTATTTGACAAAAAGTATGCCTCCCAGTATGTGAAAAGTGATACCTCCGATTCCTATTACATATATCCAGCCCCTCCAAGGACATACATGGTAAGGGCTTCTTATAAATTTTAGAGGTTAAAAACCATGAGAAAGTTTTCAGAGCTTACAATAGAAAGGGAAAAAGGGGATATCTTCCGATACAAGATAGGGAATATTCTCAAAAATCAGAGATTTTTAGACATAACAAGGTCTATCCTGCTGCTTCTTGTTATATACGCAATTCTGTGGGGCCTGTTTTCTCCCAAAAATGAGTTTACCACAGGACTGTTCTGGGGCCTGTTCTGGCCCTTTTTTATGATTATAACACTTCCATTTTTAGGAAATGTTTTCTGTATGATATGTCCACAGGGCTTTTTATCAAGAAAACTGAGCAGTATAGGTCTAAACAGAAATCTACCTAAAAGGCTGAAAAATCCATATATAGGTCTGGGATTACTTGTAATTCTTTACTGGTTTGTTCTCTACACATTCCCGGGAACCTACAGAAATTCATTTAATACAGCACTGCTGTTCCTGTTTTTTACACTGCTTGCTGTCTTTGTGTCCCTCATTTTTAGAGACGGAGCCTACTGCAGATATTTCTGTCCTATTGGAAGAATAGCTCCTGCATTTGCAAGAGTAAGTTTTATGTGGCTCTCGTCCTACAGCAGAATATGTGATAAAAAATGTGACAGACCTGACTGTGCCTTTTCCTGTCCTTACAAACTGAACCCCTCAAAATTTGAAAAAAACAACTCTATGTCCATCTGCACACTGTGTATGAAATGTGCAGACAGCTGTGAAGCTGTTAAATACTCTATTAAAGACTGGTCATACAGTCTGAAAAGAAGGATAGAAAATCCTCAGAGCTGGGAGATATGGGTTTATATCACACTGCTTGCTGTAATCACAATAACAATGAGATTTCACCACGGGCTGGGGCACTCACCTATAAAAGAAAGTCTGCCGTGGGTCATAACCGGTAAATGGTTACAGGAACTGACAGGAATAGATAAACCATTTGATTTTGTAGGTTTAACGGCACTGACACTGGCTGTTTTAATAACATTAACCCTTGTACTGGGAGGTTTTTTTATCTGTTCCAGAATAATAAACAGACCTTACAGAGAAGTGTTCCTGAACTTAGGTTATGCTATTGCCCCCCTTATGATAATAGGAAGTCTGTCCCACGTAACCCATTTCTTTTTTACCCATTACTTTCACGAAATCATTAACGGCTTTTCTCAGGCATTCTTCTTAGACTTTAGAGTCCAGCCTCTTGCAGACAGAAAGGATACATGGCTCAGGATTTTTTACATATTCCCATTTGTCGCAGCTGGCTGGAGTGGTTTCCTTATGTGGAAAAGAATCTCATTTTTTGAAGTAAAAGGATTTAAAAAAGCTGTAGGATACCTGTTCGCTTCAGCAATCATATGGTTTTATCTGTTCTTAACAGTTTTCCAGCTGTATGTCAGATATTTTTGACGGGACATGTTCTGTCTTTATATTTATATATATGAAAAAGATAGAAAAAAGTGATATAAAAGAGCTTTTTGAAGCTGTCAAAAAGGAGTATTCAGTTGTAGCCCCTACTCTGAAAGACAAAGTGATTGGTCTTGATTTTATCACAGACATAAATCAGATACCTTCAGGTTTTGTAGAAACTGAAAAGAAAAACAGCTACAGAGCGGAAAAAGGTTCAGACAGATTTTTTAGCTACTCAAGGCCATATCTGCCTTTCAAAAGGTTCCTTATTCCTCCAGAGTTCACATTTATGAAAATAAAAAAAGAAAACAGCCAACTCACATTTGAAGAGGTTTTCTCTGAAGAAAAGATAGCCCTGTTTGACATCAGACCCTGCGACCTGAAAGGACTGCAGATATTAGACGATGTTTTTATCACCAAAAATCCACATCCAGACAGCTACTACAGAAAAGTAAGGGAAAATCTGTTTATTGTTGCTGTTACCTGTTTTTCTCCAACAGAGAACTGTTTCTGCAGCTCTATGGGCATTTCCTTAAAGCCAGAAAACGGATACGACATTCTGATAACTGAGATGAAAGACAGCTTTTTAATAAGGGCTGGTTCAGAAAAGGGTCGCAGGATACTGGACAGTCTGACAGGCAGAGAGGTTTCACAGGAAGATTTAGCAGAAGAAGAAAAAGCACTGAAAGAGACAGAAAAGATGATAATCAGGTCTGTAAACACAGACAGTCTTCCTCAGATTCTGTATTCACAGATTGAAAGCAAACAGTGGGAAGAGGTAGGCAGCAGATGTCTTGCCTGCACTTCCTGTACACAGGTGTGTCCAACATGCTTCTGTTTTAACATAGTAGAAAAAAACAGTCCTGATGGCAGTTACTCAGAGAGAATAAGAATCTATGACTCATGTTTCAGCCCTGAGTTTGCAACTGTTCACAGATTCAACATCAGACAGAGTATAGCCTCAAGATACAGACAGTGGCTGATGCACAAGTTTGCCTACTGGACTGACCAGTTTGGAAGTTATGGATGTGTAGGATGTGGAAGGTGTATAACATGGTGTCCTGCAGGCATAGACATAACAGAAGAGATAAAATCACTGAGGGGAGAAATTGATAAAAGCTGAAAACCCTTACAAGCTGAAAGAATGCAGAATAGTAAAAAAAATTAAGGAAACTCCAGACACATACTCCTTCTGGATTGAGTATGAAGGAGACTGCAGTCCCGGTCAGTATAACATGATTTATTACTTTGGGGTTGGAGAAGCTCCAATAACCATAGCAGGAAAGGAAAAAATCTG
>JAUZSJ010000013.1 GCA_030949555.1 Persephonella sp.
AAATTTGTTATAACAGCTCTTGTTACTACAGATACAGTATTCTCATCCACACCTCAGAATTTCAAAATCGTATGCAAAATAGAAAATTTTTGCTTTCTAAACCCATTCTTGTTCGCTTTAGCTCACCTAATTCAAAGAATTAGTAGCAATGGGATACAGAAAGCACGGCGGGCCAAAAACCGTTTAAGCGTTTTCTTTTCCATTTTAACTTAAAAGGCTTGCTTTTTTCGTTAAATGACCATAACCTAAACCAATATGACCTATACAACAAAACTAAAAGACGCCTCTATACACAAAAATCACTACAAAGCAGTAGATCACAGCAACAAATTGCCTTAGGATGAACTTTCAAGAGTGCTGGCAAAAATTTTTCAAATATCTACAAACCCCAGAAAAATATCACCCATCACCAGTGAAAACCACCAAAATACAAAAGCAGTAAATCACTAGCCTCACAGACCAGTAATATATGACAAAACAGGATTTAAGATAGAAGGGAAGCACCATACGACTAAGTCTATCAAAAGAGCTTAAAACAGCATCTAAAAGAAAAACACAGCATAGATATAAACTATCTAACAATAGAAACAGGATTAGATTTAAGCAGATTAGACATTTTAAATATCCAACGATAACCCCATACAAAAGCATGGTGGGAAGGTAACCTACAGGCTAAAACATCGTATATCAAAAGAAGTAGAAAGAAATAAAACCACAAAAAAGATAAAGCCTCAGCAATAGACTATGGAGTATCAAACTTTGGGGGCTTTAGTAATAGAAGGACATCCAATAAGCTATATAATAGATGGCAAAGGGATACAAAAGCATATTAAGAAAATACCTACAAGCATAATAGACCAGATGTTAAGCCTTTACCACACGGTAGAGTATCAAAGCAGGATAGAATATGAAAAGCAATGGATATGGTATAAAAACATTTTTAGTAGATGAGAGCTATACTTCAGGTGTGGACAGTATGATTAATCATACTGTTTCAAAAGAAAACTACACACCTGAAGCAAGAAAGCATAGAGGATTGTTTAAAAGTGTATTTGGTTTAATTAATGCGGATTTAAACGGAGCAAGGAACATACTCAAAAAATTTAAAAAGAGTTTTCACGACATATATCTCGTTTACTTTTACTGACACATAAAGTACTGAGAGACACTCAACAAGCCCGATAGCATAAGAGCATATGGATTCATAATCAACAGAAATCTAAAATATCTTTAAGAAAGGTCACCGTAAAAGCCATATGATGATAAAAATCATTCTTGATTTTATCTCAAAACAGGTTATACTGTTTTTACTATGAGAAAGTTATTACTGGTTATTGTTCTTACTGGATCTGTATTTTACACATTCCACGACTTTGTATTTTACAAAGTCGACCCGTGCATGCAGTATGTGGAAACTGCATACAAAGTGACAGACAGATACTGTGAGATACATGAAAATCTCCACATGCCATACATAAAACCGTTTACACACATCCCTATAAACGAAAAATTTTCAGAGAGCTACTCTTTTAACTACAGGAAACCACAGTTAAAACCTTTGGTTTCGGACATATTCAAACCTCCCAAACATACTGCCTGAAAAACATCACAGCCTCATTCTGTCTTTTTGAAATAATTATTTCAGGAGGAAGTTATGGTTTTATTCCGTCTGTTTACTCTGTTTTTATTAATGTTCTCCATCTCCAGAGGAGAAACTCTACAGGAAGTTTTAGATTATGCTCTAAAAAACAGCCCCCAGATAAAGGCAAAAATTTATGAAGCAAAGGAATCAGAAGGTGAGATAAAGTCCGCTGAAGCCTTCCCAAACCCTGAAGCTTACATCCAGTTTGGAAGACTGTACTCCCAGTCAGAAAGTGGTTTTAATCTTACAGAGCTTTCCATCCACCAGCCACTGAAACTGTGGGGAACAAGAAAAAACGCTGTAGAAGAAGCACTGCTCAAAAGAGAGGCAGCCCGGCTGCAGCTCCAGTTTTACAGAAACCAGATTGCAGGAAACATATATAAAAAATTTTATGAAACACTATACTCAAAACATCTACTACAGATAAATAAACAGAGTTACAACCTGTCAAAATCTGTATATCAGCTGGTTAAAAAAAGTTATCAGCTTGGAGAGGAAACAAAGTTAAATCTGCTGAGAGCTGAAAAGGAACTGAAACTATCCCAGATTGAGCTGAAACAGGCAGAAAACTTATACACAGCGAAACTGAAAGAGCTATCAGCTTTAGCAGGTAAAGACATAAAGGATGTAGAAGGCGATTTTTCAAAGCTGACAGACTTTAAAGACTTTTCCATCAGGGAACTGCCAGAGATTAGATATCTTGAAAAGATATCACAGTCTATTGACAGAGCCATACAGGTTCAGAAAGGACTGTCTAAGCCTCAGATAGGTGTTGAGTTCATAGCAGGTGAAGATGCTGCAGAGTTAGGAAAGTATGAGTTTGGTATAGGCTTAACAGCTACTGTTCCTGTTTTCTACAGAAAACAGGGGGAGATAATAAAACTTATAAACAGAAAAAAAAGCATATTATCTGAAAAAAAGCAGAAAGAACTTATATACAGCTCAAAAATCCAGAACCTGAAGAGCAGATACTTTCTGCTGAAAAAACAGCTTATAGAGATAGACAGTCAAATTATTCCCTCAATGGAAGATGCTCTGAAGTTAGCTACAGAAAGCTACAGAATGAGAGCAATAACCCTTTTGAACTTTCAGACATAAAAAGGCAGTACTTTGAGACATTTCTATATAGAGCATCCTTACTTAAGGAGATACACGACATTACTGGAGAATACATAAAGATAGGAGGAATGAGATGAAAAAGTTTATAACAGTTCTGACAGTTATCCTGATAAGCATAAATGCATTTGCAGGGGGGAGGACATGGACACGACGAACATTTGGATGAAGAGTTTGTTCTTACTGAAGATGTTGTAAAAAAGCTTGGAATAAAGTGGGAAACAGTAAAAGAAAGGGAAGTATTTATCAAGAAAAAATATCCTGCAGTAGTAAAGGATGACCTGACTCTGTCTGAAGCTATCTACTCGCCTGTTGAAGGAATTATAAAAAAGCTGTTAGTTAAAGAAGGAGATCCTGTTAAAAAGGGGCAGAGAGTTGCTCTCATATACTCACCAGAGATAAAAAAAACTGATTGCCCAGATTAAGCTTACACAGGTTCAGGTAAAAAATCTGAAAGCTATATATGAAAGGGAGAAAAAACTCTACCAGTCAGAAATTATTCCATACGGAAGATACTTTCAGGCAAAAGTAAACTACGAAAATGCGAAAGGTAAACTTGAGGCTCTCACAGAATCCCTGAAAGCTTATGGAGAAATAGATGGACATCTACTGGTATTAAAGTCAGACATAGATGGATATGTTGCAAAACAGAACGTAGTATTGGGAGACAGTGTAGACATCAACAAACTGATTTTCAGGATACATTCCCACGAGAAACTGTGGGTAGTTGCGATGGTTCCTGTTAAAGATACAAAATTCTTCAGTAAAGGATTAAAAGTGGAGGTAATATCCCCACTGGGAAAAACGAAAGGCACTGTAGATTTTATCAGCCACAAAGTAGACCCTGAGACAAAAAGGAATGATGTCAGAATCATAGGAGACAACAGCAATGATACATTAAAACCTAACATGTTCGTTGACGTTCTTATAAAAAGCAAAAAAATAAAAGGCATCTTCATCCCTGAAAGCTCTGTGGTTATAAAAGACAACAGCCATTTTGTTTTTGTAAAAAAAGGAGAGCATGTGGAACCTGTAGAGGTGTTTTTGGGAGAAAAGATAGATGGATACTACAGAGTTATAGAGGGAGTAAAAACTGGAGACCAGATAATCATCAAAGGGGTGTCCTTCCTCAAAAGCCGATTCCTTGCAGAAACTGAAGGACACTGAGGAGGTCAGTGATGATAGCAGGAATCTTGCAGTATAGATTATTAGTAATCTTTGCCCTTATAGGAATTCTTTCTTATGGATACTACTCTTTCAAAACCATACCTGTTGATACATTTCCTGACCCTACGCCACTACAGGTAAACATATACACAGAAGCACCTGGATACTCTGCCGAAGAGGTTGAGGCACTTATCACAAAAAGAATTGAAACAGTCATGTCAGGTATAAAGGATGTTGAGATGGTAAGGAGCACATCTATACCGGGACTGTCATACGTTGCCATATTCTTCAAAGACGGAACTGACATTTATTTTGACAGAAGACTCGTTATGGAAAAACTGCCAGAAGCCCAGAGTCAACTACCAGAAGGCATTGTTCCAATAATGGGTCCAAACACCTCTGGTCTTGGTAATGTGCTTATTTATGCCCTTATATCTGACAATCCTGAATACTCTCTTACAGACCTGAAAGCCATTCAGGAATGGCTTATCAAACCTATACTGAAATCAGTTGATGGGGTGGAAGATATATCCCAGTGGGGTCCAGAAAAAGCATTCCTGATAAAACCATATCCTGAGAAACTGCTGAAATACAACATAACATTAGAAGACATATTTGAGGCTGTTGAGAAAAACGGCGGTCTGGCAGGAGGAGGATACACAAAAACACCAGAAGGAGACCTTGTTATCAGAACTGTTGCCAGCATAACCGACATAAAACAGATAGGTCAGATACCTGTAAAGGTGGAGCATGGAACAGTCGTAAGAATAAAAGATGTAGCAGATGTTGAAGAAGGAGAAATTCCCCAGAGAAGAGGAGCTTTCACACTAAACGGTAACGAGGTTCAGGGAAATATCGTCCTTAAAAGGATTCACACAAACACAAAAGAGCTCATACAGAAGCTAAAGGCTGAGATAGACAGAATCAACTCAGAAGTTCTACCTGACGGAGTGAAAATTCATATCTTATATGACCAGTCCTACCTGACAGACAAAGCATTATCCACAATAGAAAAAGCCCTCTTAGAAGGAATAATACTTGTCTCTATCGCCATGATGATATATCTGTGGAATGTGAGGGCTGCCCTTTTAGTCATACTCTCTATACCCTTTACCCTATTAATCGCTTTTGGTGTTATGAAGAATTTAGGCCTTACAGCAGACCTTATGTCCCTTGGGGGACTTGCCATTGGACTT
The DNA here is from genome assembly GCA_030949555.1 of Persephonella sp. Classification (GTDB taxonomy): domain Bacteria; phylum Aquificota; class Aquificia; order Aquificales; family Hydrogenothermaceae; genus Persephonella_A. The sequence continues at coordinate 5,122 of JAUZSJ010000013.1, forward strand.
GGTCTGTTTGCAGATGCAACAGTTGTTGTAATTGAAAACATATTCAGACATATAAGCCATCACAGAGAAAAATACAAAGATAAAAATTTCCGACTGGAAATTATAAAACTGTCTGTTCAGGAAATAACAAAACCTGTGTTCTTTGCAATTCTTATAATAATGGTTGTCTTTCTACCTATTTTTAGTTTTGAAGGAGTTGAAGGAAAATACTTCAAACCACTTGCCCTCACGATTATCGTTGCCTTAGGTGCATCCCTGCTGGTAGCTTTCGCATTTATGCCTGTTCTTGCATACTTCGGGCTAAAGCCTGGCAGTGAGAAAAGTCTGGTTATGGACTTCATAGAAAAGGTATATCTGAAGATACTGAAAAGTGCTATGAGAATAGGCCTGGTTCTATTTCTTGGAACAGCAATTTTATTCGGAGGCTCAATATACCTCCTCACAAAAATAGGAACAGAGTTTACACCAGAGCTTGATGAAGGAGCTGTCCTGTTAGAGGTTTTCCTTGATACAAACATATCGAGAGAAGAAGCTAAAAAGTTAGCAAACATTATAGAAGAAAGGGCAAAATCCTTTGATGTTGTAACAAATGCTTTTTCAACAGTAGGAAGGGCAGAAAAGGGAGAGGTTACAGATGTTTCTTACTTTGAAACATGGATACTACTGAAGCCTTATAACCAGTGGAAGGAACTTAAAACAAGAAAAGAGTTTGAGCAGGCACTGAGAGAAAAACTGAAAGACCTTCCTGTTGCAGGTCTTGTATTTACACAGCCTATAGCAATGAGAATAGAGGAACTACTTTCTGGTGTAAGGGCAACAGTAGCAGTAAAAGTATTTGGAGAAGACCTGAAAAAGATTAATGAGATAGCAATGAAGGTTGAGGATGTTGCGAAAGGTATAAAAGGAGCTGTTGACGTAGAAACAGAAATTCAGTCAGGAAGACTTCAGCTCCAGATAATTCCAGACTACGAAAAACTGTACAGATATGGATATACTGTAGAAAGACTGTTAGATTTAGCTGGTAAATTTATGGCTGGGACAGAGGCAAACGAACTTAGGAAGGGACTTATCAGTTTTCCTGTCATAGTAAAACTTCCAGAAGAGACAATGGATAGCATAGAAAAGATAAAAAATATCCCCCTTCTGAAAAAAGAAGATGGAACAATACTCAGACTTCAGGATGTCGCACAGGTAAAGATAGTTCCGGGATTTTCAAAAATAAGGCATGAAAATGGACTCAGATATGCCCTCGTCCAGATGAACATTGAAGACAGAGATTTAGGTGGATTTATAAAAGAGTTAAGGGAAAAAATAGAGCAGAACATTTCTCTTCCAGAAGGATACTTTATTAAATTTGCAGGACAGTTTGAAAATCAGGAAAGGGCTATGAAAAAACTTTCCATCATAGTTCCTATTGCTATACTGCTGATATTTGTACTCCTTTACCTGAACTATAATACTGTAAGAGATGCCTTTATAATCATGCTAAATGTGCCATTTGCAACTATAGGGGGAATTCTCTCCTTGTATATATCAGGATTTAACCTCTCTGTTCCAGCTGCAATAGGATTTATTGCAGTATTTGGTATAGCAACCCTTAATGGTGTTGTTCTGGTTTCATACATAAGACAGATGTTAGACGAAGGATTCAGTATAGAAGAATCTATAAATAAAGCTGCAAGACTGAGACTAAGGCCTATACTGATAACAGCTACAGCAGCTTCTCTTGGTCTTGTACCTATACTGTTTACCCAGGACATAGGGTCAGAGATACAGAAACCTATTGCAGTGGTCGTAATAGGAGGAATATTCACATCAACATTTTTAACGCTGATACTTCTGCCTGTAGTCTATAAGTTTGTCTATAAACTGAGAAGAGCTTGAATCAGGGGGCTTTTTGCCCCTGTTGATAATTAAACACACTTTATTTAACTTAAAGATATAACTTTTAAACAAGAGGAGACTACCATGGAATTTTTAGCACAGTTTCATCCACCAATGGTTCATTTCGCTATAGCTCTGGTTATAACAGGAGTTGTGTTTGATATATTAGGATTTATCTTCAAAAAAGAAAGCCTGAAAAATGCAGGTTTCTGGACCATTATGTTTGGCATTCTGGCTGTATGGGGAGCAACATTTACAGGACACGAAGCTGAGGAGTTAGTTGAAGATGCAATTAAAGGAACTGTAGCCTATGAGATTTTAGAGCAGCACGAGGAAATAGGGGAAATACTACCGTGGATAGTTACAGTCCTTGGTATAATCAGAACCTTCCTGCATCTAAGGCCAAATAACAAAATATATATCATCTATCTGTTAGCTGGAATATTAGTTGCAGGCGCTGTTGGATATCAGGGAAGAATAGGTGGAAAGTTAGTTTTTGAACATGGTGTAGGAACAAAGGTTATGGAAAAATCAAAGTATAATAAGGAATACTACCATTCAGATGAAGACGACTGAAGAAGCCGTTTCAAAAGGTTTAGGATTTGGTCTTACTTATGCTGTGAACTGCGTTGAGAACTCTTATAAGTCCTGATGCAGTACCGAGCCTCCAAAACTGTAACTACTGGTGGAGTATCAGCAATAGATACAATAGATGCATCTTCAGATGCACTGGAAATACACATATCAGATAAAATCACAGAAGAAAACCAATCACAAACATATATAGATAAAGCAACAATAAGCACATTTTTATAGCAATAACAGAGCACTGTCTCCATAGCAAGAACAGTGCTGATAGTAATACACTTTACAGGTAAGTTTATAAATAGTATTATTTAGTTATATTACAATAACAAAGGGGATGGAATGGACAGAATAAAACAGCTTGCTATAAACGATGAAGGTTTTGTTTTTGACCCATTAACTGGAGATAGTTTTACCGTAAACCAGACAGGGCTTTTTATACTGAAAAAACTAAAGGAAGGAAAAACTGAAGAAGAAATACTGCAGGAAATCACCGGAGAGTTTGAAGTATCACAGGAAGAAGCAGAGAGGGATTTAATTGATTTTATAGAGAAACTGAGAAGTTACAGGCTCATTTAGGAGTAAAAGATGGAGATTAAGATAGCTGTTTCAGGAATTAATGCTGTTGACAACCCTGGTCCAGGTATAGGCGTCGCAAAAAGCCTATTGGAAGCTGAAGATTTTTCAGCTGAAATAGTAGGACTTGCATATGACGCTATGGAACCTGGTATATATATGGACTGGATAGTCAAAAAATCATTTATCATGCCATATCCTTCTGGTGGACATGATGCCTTTATAAACAGACTTCTTTACATAAAAGAAAACTACGGAATGGATTTTTTTATGCCTGTTTTAGATGCAGAACTTCCTGTGGTTATAAAATACAGTCATGAACTTGAAAAAAACGGAATAAAAACATTTTTGCCCACCTACGAGCAGTTTAAACTGAGGTCAAAAGATAGATTAGAGGAAATAGCAAACAACATAGGTATTGAAATACCAAAATCAGAGGTGGTTACATCTTATGAAGAGTTAATCAAAGCAATAGAAAAAATAGGTCTTCCTGTTATGGTTAAAGGAGCATTTTATAAAGCTTACAGAGCATTCACAACACAGGAAGCCGTCAGTTATTACAACAAAATTGTTGCCCAGTGGGGATACCCTATAATTGTTCAGCAGGTTGTTTCTGGAGAAGAGATGAATGTTGTAGCAGCTGGTGATGGGGAAGGAAGTTCCCTTGGAATGGTTGGAATAAAAAAGGTATGGATAACGGAACTTGGGAAAATATGGACAGGAATCACCATAAAAAATGAGAAGATGCTCAGTGCATCCCAGAAATTTATTGAAAAGTACAGCTGGAAAGGGGCATTCGAACTTGAATGTATAGTTGATACAAAAGAGAGCAGAGTATATCTGATTGAGATTAATCCACGTTTTCCTGCATGGTCTTACTTTTCTACAGGCGTTGGAGTAAACATAGCTGCCAATATAATAAGAAAATCTTTCGGTATGCCTGTTAAAAATTATACAGACTATCCAGCAGGGAAATTATATGTAAGATTTACAGACGACCTTGTAACCGATATGGAAAGATTCCAGAAAATAATAACCAGAGGTGAAAGCTGATGAAAAAAATTTATGAGAAACCTGTAATAACAAAACTGCAGACAGGCTTTATGAATAAATTTGGTTCTTCTCCCCTTTATGCCAGGAAAATTAGAAAAGATATAGATGGAGTGCCTATTTCAGAACTTGTGGAAAAATTTGGCTCTCCTTTATTTGTTATCTCAGAAAAAAAACTGAGGGAAAAGTTCAGACAGATATACAACGCCTTTTCTACAAGATATCCAAACGTCCAGTTTGGCTGGTCTTATAAGACCAACTATCTTAAAGCTGTATGTGCAGTTTTACATCAGGAAGGAGCTATAGCAGAAGTAGTATCAGCATTCGAATATGAAAAAGCAAGAAATTTAGGAATAGAAGGTAAAGAGATTATCTTTAATGGACCTCACAAACCTGTGGAAATATTGGAGGTTGCAGCATCAGAAGGTGCAAAGATACATATAGACCATTTTGATGAAATCACAGATTTAGAAAAAATAGCAGAGAAGTTAGGAAAACAGATAAAGGTAGCCATAAGGATAAATATGGATACAGGAATTCATCCACAGTGGGACAGATTTGGGTTTAATCTGGAAACGGGACAGGCTTTAGATGCCGTAAAAAGAATAGCATCTGGAGGAAAATTAGTACTAAATGGTCTTCACTGTCACATAGGAACATTTATATTGGAACCGGAAGCTTACGGTAGAGAAGTTGAGAAAATGGTGAAATTTGCATACGAGGTAGAAGATAACTTTGGATTCAAGATTGAGTATTTAGATATTGGTGGAGGATTTCCTTCGAAAAACAGACTGAAAGGCACATACCTTCCCCCTGATGTGGCAGTCCCTCCAGTAGATGAGTATGCAGAAAAAATAACAGAAAGTCTGTATTCAAACCTGAGACCAGGAGATTTTCCAAAACTCATTTTAGAAACAGGCAGAGCTATTGTTGATGAGGCTGAATATCTCATAACAACAGTATTTGCATCAAAAAGACTGCCAGACGGTAGAAAAGCATACATAGCAGACGCAGGAGTTAATTTACTCTTTACAGCCTTCTGGTATAAATTCAACATAGAGATTGACAGAGAAGTTCAGGGTAGCAACGAACCTGCTGTAATATACGGACCTTTATGTATGAATATTGACATCATAGATGAAGGAACGATGCTCTCCCCCTTAGAAAGGGGAACAAGGCTGATTTTTTCACCTGTAGGTGCTTATAACAACACCCAGTGGATGCAGTTTATTGAATACAGACCAAATGTTGTAATGGTAATGGAAGACCAGACAGTAGAAGTTATAAGGGAAAAGGAAAATCTGTCTGATATAGAAAAAAGAGAGAGACTTCCAGAAAGATTAAAAATAAAATAAATTTATGGGAAAGATAGTAAGAGAAATAAAGGCAGTTTTAAACAGCTACTCTGAAATCCTTTTTCTTGAAAGTTATGTAGCAGGATTTGTAATACTCCTGGTAACCTTTCTCAACCCCAACCTGGGGGGAGCAGGTATTATATCTATAATATCTGCATACCTGTTTGCAAGATTTTTAGGCATTGGAGAAACCTTTTTAAAAACAGGGTTCTACACATACAACTCTCTTCTTGTAGGTTTATCTATAGGATATCTGTTTAAATTGACACCATTAACAGTTTTTTTCGTAATTGCATCAAGTATCACCACACTGATTTTTTCTATTATGCTTTACAGTATTTTTTCCTACTACCTCAAAATCCCAATCCTCAGTCTGCCATTTGTTGTAATCAGTTCAACCATTTACCTTGCAGTATCAAACTATACAAACCTTTTTGTAAATGCACTTTATCCCCATATTAATTTCTCGTTTTTAGAAAACTATATTCCGCTGTGGATTTCTGGGTTTTTAAAATCTCTGGGAACCATAATGTTCCTGCCTGATGTTTTTGTGGGAATTGTATTTTCTGCAATTATATTTTTTGTGTCCCGTATTCTATTTATGCTCTCTGTGATTGGATATTATACAGGAACAATAACTGCTGCATTTTTAACAGGTTCTTATGATGTAGCATTTTCAGACATAAGTCATTTTAACTTTATACTGATTTCAATAGCTTTAGGGGGAATATTCCTTATCCCATCTGTAAAGTCTTACCTTATCGCAATAACAGGAGTAATCATATCAACCACAGTGCTGTCTGCAATAAAAACCTTCTGGTCCTTTTACGGTATACCTGCCTTCACACTACCATTTAACTTTATCTCTCTAACGTTTATATATGTTTTAGGTGTTCTCGGATTTCCATATATGGCAAAGGTTATAAGGAAAACTCCAGAAGAAACGCTGGACTTTTATCTTACTAACATAAAAAGGTATAGGGGAAGCCACAACACTATTCATCTGCCATTTTCAGGTAAGTGGACTGTATGGCAGGGATTTGATGGAAGATGGACCCACAAAGGAAACTGGAAGTATGCATACGATTTTGTTATAACAGATGAAAGTGGAAAAACTTACAGGAACGAAGGAAAACAGTTAACAGACTATTTCGCATATCGCAAACCAGTCCTGTCTCCAGTAAGAGGTAGAGTGGTGAAAGTTATATCAGACCTGCCTGATAATCCCATTGGACAGGTAGACAGAGAAAACAACTGGGGAAATCTGATTATTATATACGACCAGCGAGGTTTTTTTGTTGAAATATCCCATCTATCTCAAAACTCTATAAGGGTAAAAGAAGGTGACTGGGTGGAAGTGGGAACTTTTTTAGGACTTTGTGGGAACTCTGGATATTCTCCTCAGCCCCATATTCACATTCAGGTTCAACCTTCTGCAGACATAGGTTCGTACACACTCCCATTTAGCTTCGTAAGCTACATCAGTCAGAACCGTTTCTTTTCAAACGACATTCCAAAAGAAGGAGAGGTTGTAGAACCTGTATTTCCTGATAAATCATTAGAAATAAAGATGACATTTATTTTAGATTACTCTTTTGAGTATGAAGTTATCAAAGGTAAAAGGAAAGATAATTTATATCTAACTGTAAAAATGGCTCCTGATGGTACCTTCTATTTTGATTCAGGAAAAGGTCAGCTCTACTTTGGTAAGTACGAGGGAACATTTTACTTCTACAGGATTGATGGGGAAGACCCTTATCTGAAACTGTTTTTCCTTGCCCTTCCCCGTATGCCCCTGTTTTACAGAGAAGGTATTGAATGGGAAGACTTTTTACCTGTTAAGATAGCCTCAGGAGAGATAAAAAAGTCTTTGATTCTTTTTCTCAGTTCATTCAATCATAACTTAGCTCAGATACATTACACAGGAAGGTTTGAAAAAGATATGAAAATATACGGAAGAATAACATCAAAAGCACTCAGCATAGATGAAGAACTGCAGGTAGAATTAGATGAAACAGTTGGCATAAAAAGTATAAAATTTAAGGACACACATATAAAACTCAAAAAGTTTATACACAGCAAGGAGGGCTGAAATGAAAAGGTTTACAGCAGCAGTTTTAAGCTCTGCTTCAATAATTACAGTATCATATGCAAAAGATGTACTGATAAATACATCCTTTTACGGCAGTTATATGGATTATTCATCATCTGCCGTTAAAGATGATGGCTACATAGGAGGTGTATATGGATATGCTGGCATAGGTCTGGAACATTCTGTAGAAGTAGAAATTGACTATACAAAAATAAATTACCCTCAGGCAGTGGAAGCTCTGAAGCAGTGGGATTTTACAGTTATGTACACTAACTACTCAGTAAGAAACACAAAAATAAGAATAGGTGGACACTACATAAATAGTGATGATTCTGCTACTGATGGAGGTATTATCCTCACAGGTGGATACGAGTTTTACACCATAAGAAGTTACAGCTACGGTCTGGATATAGCCTTATCTTATTATGACAACTACAACATAGAAAAAACATATATAAGAAGTCTGTACAGAGGTATGGGAAGAAGCCCTCTTTCTTACACTACAACTACAACAGGGTTGTGGGTATATCAGATTTCTCCTAAGTTGAGCTATTCATTCCCGGAAACAGCTGCAGGTGATGTATATTTAGAAACGAGAGGATATTACATAAGGACATCAGACGATGTTGGTTTTGGCAAAAACTTTTTTTCTGTTGAATGCAGCTTAAACCTCGATACAGGAATTTTTGAATTTAATCTTTACGGCTGGATTGGAGAGCAGGAATTTGCCGTCAAAAAGTACGGATTTGCAGTTTACAACCTGTCTGAGAAATACAAAAACGGCTTTGGTGCTTCCATAAAATATAAAATGTCTGAAAAATCTTCTGTAACTGTAGGTATCAAAAGGGAAACTTTTAGAGAGTTAGATAATCCTCGCGATGTGAAGATATCATCACTATATTTTCTTGCAGAGGTTAATTTCTGATGAAAAGGCTGATTCTTTTTATACTGATGCTGTTTATTACTGATTCCTATGCACTTGATTATCAGGATATTAAAATGTCGTATTACCGTTCCTATCAGTACGAAAAAACTGGAGATTACGAAAATGCCATAAAGGCTCTCGTATTTGTCTACAACGAATATCCAGATGGATATACAGTCAATCTCAGATTGGGATGGCTTTACTATCTTATGAAAAATTACGCAAACTCAGTATTTCACTACAAAAATGCTATAAAGTCTGCACCTTATTCTGTAGAGGCAAAGCTTTGGATACACACTTCCGCTACTTGCTCAGAAGAAATTTTCAGAAGTAGAAAAATATGCTACCAGATTTTAAATACAGATTTTTACAACTATTATGGCAATCTGAGACTGTCCTATGCTTTAAGAATGGAAAAAAAGTATGAAACGGCAATTAAGATAGCACAGAAGATGCTTGCCCTATACCCAACAGATGTAAACTTTTTGATGGAACTGGCTCTGTCAAAGTTTGAATCTGGAAAAAAAGAAGAAGCCAAAAAGATATTTTTAGATGTGCTTATTTTAGACCCGGAAAATGTTACAGCAAAAGAGTACCTTAAACATTGAAATATAACAAAAATCATAAATACCCCTACAGACAAAAATTAGATTTAAAAGGGAAGGTGGTGGTGGTTTTGAACAGAGTTATTATAGAAATTTTAGAGATGAAAGGCTGTCCAGAGTGTCATGTTATGAAAAAAGTACTAAATGATGCTCTGTCTGATATAGAGCATCTGAGAGATAAGATTGAAGTTGTTTTTTTAGACCTTTTTGAGGACAATAACCGTATAAATGAACTTGGGATGTATCGATGCCCGGCTCTTGCTATTAATGGAGTTATATATTTTATGGGAGAAATCCCAGGTAAAGAAGAACTGAAATCCATAATTATCTCAGAAATTGTGTCCCGTTAATTTCTTTTTTTCTTTATTTTGTTTTTAAATTCTATAAATAATAATAAAAATAATAATGTCCTGTGGATATGTGGATAACTTAAAAAAATTCTTGTTTTTCAATAGCTTATGCTGTGGATAAATTGTGGATAACCTGTGGATAATATGTGGATAACTCAAAAAATAAAAAGTTCTTATATTACAACACTTACAGGTCAGCAATTACTAACTTTTCTTATTTTTCAATGACTTAACCCTGTGGATAACTTTTTAAAAAAGCCTGAGTTATCCACAGCTTTTCGGGAGTTATCCACAATTTTTGCCCAGTTATCCACAACGATTTTTTGAAAAATGTGGACAACTTGAAAAAATTCTTGTTTTTCAATAACTTACACTGTGGATAACATGTGGATAACTACAGTTTTTTTATAATACTTCTGTTTTTAAGATTTAGCAGGAGCTCCTTTACAGTTTTTCTGAATACAGGATGAATAAACTCAGGCTGAATGTCAGATAGAGGCTGAAGGACAAAATCCCTCTCGTGAGCTCTGGGATGAGGTATAATTAACTCTTCTGTTTCCAGTATAATGCTTCCATAAAAGACAATGTCTATATCAATCTCCCTGGGTCCCCATCTGAATCTTTTTATTCTTCCAGTCTTTTTTTCTATTTCCTTTAGTTTTCTGAATAACTTTTCTGGGGAAAGTTGTGTAAATCCTGACACAACTGTGTTATAAAAGTCCGGCTGATTTTTATATCCTACAGCTTTCGATACGTATATTGGAGCAACAGTAATTCCATTTAGTACCTGTGAAATATGTTTTATAGCTATCTCTATATTCTTTTTTCTGTTTCCTATATTTGAACCCAGACCTATAAAAACTTTTTCCAAAGCCTCTTCCTGAATGTTAAAATTATTTTATGTTTAAAACTATTTTATCAGTCTTTCTGGTATTTTCTGTTGCTTATGCATACGATATAGACACTCTTTTAGATGAGGCTCTGCAAGAGGTTGAGAGGGAAAGCTCAGAGAGATATTACAGTCTTGCCCTGAAACTCTTTAACGAAGGGCTTTACAACCAGGCTATAAAAAATGGGGAAATATTTTTAGAGAAAAACACTGCAGATATAAGAAAGTTAGATAATATAGTTTCTCCTTCTTGCTGTTTCCTACTTTCTGACAGAAAAAAAAGATAAACTATTTAATCTTTTTCTTCAGTATCACAGTTCAAGCATATCTGAGGATACAAAGAAAAAGCTGTTTATATACACAAACAATCTGCTGATAAGAAAAGGAGACTTTAAAAGATTGAGGATTGTCAGAAAAAAGGGAAAAAGTATTGTGTCCTATAAAAGAGAGATTATAAAACTGTCTGGTGTTTTTTCCCGGTTTGAGCCTGGAGTAAATATATTCAGACTTCATATGGGAAATCTTATCGGCAAAAACAGTGTATTTTTTGCCCGTAAAAATCTTACACTTATAGAAATTGCAAAAATACTTTGATATGGGATACGACGAGCTCAAGATTGCAAATCCCCACATGGACCCGTTTGATATCCAGAAAGGGGAAGCAGTTTTTGTGCCGAGGAAGAGGATACTTCCTGAAAAAGATTTTGAGTTTGGAACTATTTATATAAACCTTTCAGAAAAGAGGTTATACTATCCATTGATAATAGATGGAGAGCCTTATGTTATAACATTTCCGGTAGGTATAGGAAGGGATAATGCAGAATCTCCTATAGGTGTGTTCAGAATTACTCAGAAAAAGGAAAATCCGTCGTGGGTTGTTCCAGATTCTATAAAGGAGGAAGACCCATCCCTTCCTCCAGTTGTTCCTCCAGGTCCGGATAATCCTCTTGGTGTCAGAGCTATGAGACTGGGTAATACAGAGTATCTTCTCCATGGAACAAGCAAGAGGTTTGGTATAGGTATGAAGGTAAGTCATGGATGTATAAGAATGTACAACAGAGATGTTGTGAGACTGTTTGATGTTGTGAAAAAGGGAACAAAAGTTATTATAACTGAAAAAAATTACAAATTCTTTAAAGATAGTAGATTTTATTTAGAAATTTTTAATTTTAAAACAGAAGATTTAAATAATGTTTCAAAAATGCTACTGGAAAAAGGTATAAAAATCTCCCCCAATCTTTTGATGTTCTACAGTAAAGAGAAAAGGGGATATGCTATCCCCCTACTGTAAACTATTTTGCAAGTGATTTTCTCATAACCCTCTCAATATTGTCAGACAGCCTGTCCAGTTTTGCTTCTAAAGCATCTACTCTATCTTTAAGACCTCTGATGGCTGCCGCATTCTTTTCAGCCTTTTCGTCCACTGCTTTAATCTGTTTTTTAATGTCAGCATGTTCTGCTTCTATATTTCCTACTTTTGTTTCCAGGTCTGAAATTCTGCCGACAATTTTAGGGTGCTCTGTTTTGTGTATCTGCTCTATCTGGCTTATTTTACCTTCTAAGGCGTTCAGTTTTTCTAAAATCTTAGCATTCTGCTCGTCAACATATGACTTTGATGCACATCCTGTAAGGACAGCAGCAGAAACTCCTAAAACGACCGCACCTTTTAAAAATCTGCTTAACATGTCTAACCTCCTTATATGTATGTTTATTATTTAAGTTTAACACAAAAAATCAGCATACTTGTAAAATAACTGCATTGTCTTTATTCAGATATTGTAATAAAATATAAATAGCTACCCTCCTAAAAGTGTTGACCGAATCTGCCATCTGAGGCATCATATTGATGCCTCACTCTTTTTTTTCGGAAGCAGGATGGAAAAACTGAAAAGTTTAGCTTTAAAAATAAGATGGTTTATTATGGATGTTGACGGTGTTCTTACAGATGGAGGGATTGTGTATGACAGTGATGGGAGAGAGTTGAAAAGGTTTTGTGTTAGGGATGGTATGGGGATAACACTGCTTCACAATGCAGGGATAAAAACTGCCATTTTGACAAGCAGAAACTCACCTATGGTAAAGAGAAGAGCTGAAGAGTTAAAAATAACAGAGGTCATCCAGGGGGTTTCAGATAAACTTTCTTTGTATGAAAGCATAAAAAGAGATACGACCTGTCAGATGAAGAAATTTTATACATTGGTGATGACTTTGTTGACCTGCCTGTTTTAAGGAGAGCAGGTTTTCCTGTTACAGTTCCTGATGCTCCCCAGGAGCTGAAAAAGGTCTGTGTTTACATTACAGAAAGGAGAGGAGGAAATGGTGCTGTCAGAGAGATAGCTGAGCTTCTGCTTAAACTTTCAGGAAAGTTTGAGAAGGCAGTAAGGAGATATACTGACTGAAATGGAAAAAGACAGAGAGAGATGGAACAGGAAGTATTCAGAAGAGGAATTCCCCTTGAAAGAACCTTCAGACATTGTAGTGAGATTTTATAATCTTGCTGAAAAAGGCAGGGCTTTGGATATAGCCTGTGGAACAGGCAGGAATGCCATTTTTCTGGCAGAAAATGGTTTTACTGTTGATGCTGTTGATATATCAGATGTGGCCCTTAAAAATATAAACCACCATAATGTTAATACTATTCAGGCTGATCTTGACTTTTACAGAATTGATGAAGGTAGCTATGACCTGATTATAAATATCAATTTTCTCAGCAGGAGGTTAATACCTTTCATAAAGGAAGGATTGAAAGAAGGAGGAGTTGTTATATTTGAGACCTTTACGCTTAAAGAAGGAGAAGATTACTTTCTACCGAAAAACAGAGAATATCTCCTGAGACCAAATGAACTTCTCTATCTTTTTTCAGACTTTTATATCCTCTTTTATCAGGAGAGAGACAGGATAAAACCTGACGGGGAAAAGGCTTTTGTTTCCTCACTTGTTGCTGTTAAAAGATGTCTATTCTGATTACATTTTCCCAAAAGTAAAACTCAAAGAAAACCCTGAACAAACGGTGTTCCTCTGAAACCCAGTTTTTCCGGCCAGTTAACCTCTGTGTAGATATTAAAAAGCCCACCTTTTGTAAAAGTTAACCCTTATATTATTCTGTAGAGTATATAAAGATATTCTGCCGTTAACCAGTCCTGACTGGATTGCCTTTGCCAGTAGCTCAACGGCAACAGGTTTTTCCCATGCTTTCTTCAGTGTCCTTACTGATGTTGAGTAGGTCAGTATCTGGTGGGACAGATTTGCTGATTTTTTTCTGTCTAAATATATTCTTAATACTGTTTCCGGGGCTATAAGTCTGTCTACATAAATCTGTGTAGTTTCCTCTAAGCGGTTTTCTGTTAGTCTTCTTTCAGCCCTGAATCTTTGATAAACGGTAATTTCCCACCGCTTATATACAACAGGTACATTGAATATATCGTACCGGGCATAAATCTTTGGTGAACTTGTTATTCCTATAGAAAATCTGTGTTTCAGAAATTTTCTTACCTCTTTTCTGTCTTTTTTTCCTCCGATTTTTTCTCTCTGTTTTTCTGTGAGCAGTTCTATGCTTTTTTCTATTTTTGCCAGTCTTATCTTGAAGTCTATTTTCAGTATCTTTTGAAAATCTGGAACTGTTTCATATCTAAAACCTCCCCTCAGTCTTAAGTAAGCCTCTGTTTCTTCCTTTATTCTTGGGTCTGCAAAGAATGTGTCAAACCTTTCTATAGTACTGTGAACAATGTGTGATACTTTTGAGTGGAATATGTCTATAAAGGTTTCCTGAGCTCTGGAGCTGATAAGTAAAATAAGGAGCAGTAAAACTACTCCCCTGAAGGAATTTTTCATCAAATATCCATATTTTATGCAATCTCAGTAAATCTCCTGAATGCTTCTTCCAATTTTTCTATCTGTGTTCCTCCACCCTGTGCCATGTCTTGTCTTCCACCACCTTTCCCACCAATTATTGGTGCAATCTGTCCGATAATATCCCCTGCTTTAATTCTGTCTGTCAGCTCTTTTGATACAGCTACAATCAGGTTTACTTTTCCTTTATCCCTGTCTGTGGAAGCTATCATAACAACAGATTTTCCTAATTTAGCCCTTGCCACGTCTGCTAAATCCCTTAGCTCGTTAGATTTCATATTTTCAACTGTTCCATAGGCAACTTTGTATCCGTTTTTTTCTTTAATGCTCAGTATCTGGGTAATTCTGTCAACCACTGACTTTTTCTTTACTTTTTCCAACTCTTTTTCTAACTCTTTCAGTTTTAGTTTGAGACTTTTCTAATCTGTCTAATATCTGGTCTTCTTTTGCTGTAAGGCTTTTACCTATCTCTCTTATAAGGAAATGTTCTTTTATAGAGTGCTCTACAGCTTTCATTCCTGCCACAGCTTCAATTCTCCTTGTTCCTGATGCTACAGCAGTCTCAGATATTATCTTGAAGTATCCTATATCCCCTGTTCTGCTTACGTGTGTTCCTCCACACAGTTCCATTGATATGCCAGCTGATATAACCCTTACCACATCACCGTATTTCTCCTCAAATATGGCAACTGCTCCCTGTTTCAGAGCCTCCTCTATACTCATCTCTCTGCATACTACAGGATGGTTTGCCATTATTTCCTGATTTACAAGCTCCTCTATTCTCTTTATATCTTCATCAGATAAAGCCTCAAAATGTGTAAAATCAAATCTCAGATAATCAGGATGGACAAGTGAACCGGCCTGTTTTACATGTTCCCCTAACAGGTTTCTAAGTGCTGCGTGTAGAATGTGTGTTGCTGTGTGGTGTCTCATAATACTTTTTCTTCTTTCTATATCTATTTTGCAGTGAACAACACTTCCCTTTTTAAAGTTCCATATACAACTTTTCCTCTGTGTATTATTATTCCTTCAACTGGTGTCCTGGTGTCTAAAACCTCAAACAGAAAGCTGTCTCCCTCTATAAATCCCGTATCCCCGACCTGTCCCCCTTTCTCAGGATAAAAAGGGGTTGTATCAAGAATAATTTCCCCTGTTTCTCCTTCTCTCATAAAATCTACAGGAGCTTCCTTTTTTATCACTGCAAGAATTTTACTGTCCTCAACCTCAAACTTTTCATATCCAACGAACACATTTTGTGGAAGGCTGTTTTTAAGTTCAAGATAAATCTTTTTTACTTCCTTTGCCTGGGACTTCCAGGAAGCTCTTGCCCTTTCCTTTTGTTCTTCTAACAGCCTGTAGTATTCCGCAATATCAATGCCAAAATTGTTATCTTTTGCTATATCTTCCACAAGGTCAAAAGGAAATCCATAAGTGTCGTAAAGCATGAACACTTCTTTTCCTGTTATGTGGTGTCTTCCTTCTTTCTTTGCTTTCTCTATAATTTCATACAGAATATCCATGCCCCTTCTTAACGTCTTTATAAATCTTTCCTCTTCCTGCCTTTACGAGCCCTTTTATAAAACCTCTATTTCCTATAAGCTCAGGGTATGGTTCTTTCATCATATCAATAACAACATCAACACCTTCAAACAGAAATGGTCTTTCTATTCCAAGTTCTTTTCCGTACCTGAGGGCTCTTCTCAAAATTCTTCTCAGTACATACCCCCTTCCTTCGTTTGAAGGGAAAACACCGTCTGATATAAGGAATGTTATTGCTCTCAGATGGTCAGCTATAACCCTCATGGCAATAGTATCTTTTGATTTTGGATTTTCAGGGCTGTACTTCCTTCCACTGACATTTTCAGCAAATCGGATAACAGGCATAAACAGGTCTGTTTCGTAGTTTGAAGACACTCCCTGAGAACTGATGCAATTCTTTCTAATCCCATTCCAGTGTCTATGTTAGGATGGGGTAGAGGGGTTAGTTTCCCTGTCTTATCTCTTGTTGTACTGCATAAATACAAGGTTCCACACTTCAAGATATCTGCTTGTCTTCCAGGGGAGCCAAGTTGTGGATTTCCAAATGTTTCTCCTCTGTCGTAATATATCTCTGAACATGGACCGCAGGGACCTGTCTCTCCCATTGACCAGAAGTTATCCTCAACCCCAATCTATGTATCTTTTTTCTGGTAGCCCTATAATTTTATTCCATATTCTGTATGCTTCTTCATCTTCCTCAAAGACAGATACAAGGGTTTTTCCTCAGGAATCTGTAAAACTTCTGTAAGATACTCCCATGCAAACTGGATAGCTTCTTCTTTAAAATAATCTCCAAATGAGAAATTTCCTAACATCTCAAAAAATGTGTGATGTCTTGGGGTGTGTCCAACATTCTCAAGGTCATTATGCTTTCCTGAAACTCTGAAAACCTTCTGACATGATGTAGCTCTTTTGTAAGGCTTTTTTTCTATTCCTAAAAATACATTTTTAAAAGGAACCATTCCTGCATTTACAAACAGGAGTGTAGGGTCTGTCTCAGGTATTATGGAGGCAGACTTTACCCTCGTGTGTCCTTTTTTTTCAAAAAAACTGAGAAAGCTCTCTCTAATCCCGTTTCCTGTAAGAGATTTCAAAAACAGTCCTCCATATATTTTTTAGATAATTATATTATATAGATAGATTGATTTTGTGTACTAAACAGCATATATTCATTTGGAACCATGAGGATAGGAGCAGTTATAGAAGACCAGCTTAATAGGTTGTTGGAGGTTGAAACAGACGACAGATTTACTGTGGAATCTGTTTACTACAGAGGGGATACGCTGTGTGTTTCAACACAGCTTGGCTGTCCTGTAAAGTGTTCTTTCTGTGCCTCAGGGAGTAATGGACTCATAAGAAATCTGTCTTATGAAGAGATTGTGTCCCAGTATGAGCTGGCAGTCTCAGAAGGTATGAGCATAAAAAATATCGCATTTGCCGGTATTGGAGAGCCTCTCCTCAACTGGGAAAATGTTAAAAAGGCCTTCTGGCACTTTAAGGAAAAAGGAATCAGATGCTCCTTTTATACAACAGGATTTCCTGTGAAACATCTTAAAGAGCTTCTTAAACTCCCCCATAATGGGGTTAATATATCATTTCATGCTGTTAGTGATGAAAAGAGAAGAAAAGTAATACCATATGGAGAACCGCTCCACAGGATTATAGATACTCTGAGAAAGCATCTCGAAAAATTATCAAACAGAAAGAAAAAGATGTACAGCATTGCCTATTTACTTATAAAGGATTTTAATGATTCAGAAGAGGAGTTAGAAAAGTTGTCTGATATAGCAAAAGAGCTAAATATCGGGGTTTCACTGCTAAAATATAATGAGATTGAAGGTCTTCCTTACATTTCAACAACAGATGATGAGTATGAGAGGGCTTTCTTATTTTTAAAGAAAAGAGGTGTGAGGGTAACCTTGTCCAACAGATACAGGACAAGAAAGATTGGTGGTTGTGGGACACTGATGGTAAACAGGCTGAAATCTTGACAAAGTAAAAAAAAGTTTATATTATATTTGTCCTAATTGGGCGGTTAGCTCAGCTGGCCAGAGCACCTCCCTTACAAGGAGGGGGTCATAGGTTCGAATCCTATACCGCCCACTTGCGGAGCCGTAGTTCAGCTTGGCCCAGAACGCCGGCCTGTCACGCCGGAGGTCGCGGGTTCGAATCCCGTCGGCTCCGCCATTAAATTGAAAGCAGAGAAATCCTATGCACAGAAAAAAAAAAAATGAGTATATAGTCCATAATGTTGACCTTGCCTTTGATATTCTATTTTTTCTTGCAAAAAATCCAAACACAACATTTGATAGTATTTTAAATAGTGTTGATTCTTCTTCATATCAGATAGAGAAAACATTGGAAGTTCTCATCAACAGAGGATACATAAACTTCAATCCAAAAAAGAAAACATACACCCTGGGTATAAAAAACTTTGAGGTTGGTTATTCCTATCTTTCACATGTTGATATAAGAAGCATAGCAAGACCATATCTTCAGTATCTCGGAGAAAAATTTCAGGAAAATGTTTATTTAGCTATAAGAAGCGGATTTGAGGTTGTTTATATAGATTCTTATGAGGTGAGCAGACCTGTTGTGGTTAAATCAAGAGTTGGAAGACTTCTTCCTCTGTATGCTTCTGCTTCTGGAAAGGTCCATCTTGCTGATATGGACGATGATGAGTTGGAAGAGTTTTTCAGGGAAGAGAAGTTAGTTCCTTACACAGAGAATACCATAACAGAAAAAGATAAATTGTTAGAACATATAAAGAAAGTGAAAGAGCAGGGCTTTGCAATTGATAATGAGGAATGGGAAGAAGAGGTTAGATGTCTTTCTGTTCCTGTTAAAGACCATACAGGGAGAGTTGCTGCAGCAGTAACCCTTTCAGCTCCCTCATGGAGAATACCCTCAGAAAAGCTCACAGGTGAAATCAAGGATGAGTTTATAAAAAAGGCAAAAGAGTTGTCAGAGCGTTTAGGTTATACAGAAGAATGAGAAAAAGGCTGGTAAAGTATCTGACAGACCTTGTAAAAATCCCTTCTGTTATAGGAAGCGAGAAAGAGATAGCAGATTTTATCCACAATTTTTCTATGGAGTTTTATCCTGAAGAGCAGACAGTCAGACATAACAACTCACTTATGGTTTTTGACTTTCCTGACAGAGATAAAAAAACTGTTGCTCTTGTTGGACATTTAGATACTGTTCCTGGAGAGAACCAGTTTACAGGACAGATAATTGACGGAAAGCTCTACGGTCTTGGTGCTTCAGACATGAAAGTGTGGTCTTGCTGTTATGATGGGATTGATGGAGTATTTTTCAAAAGCAGAGAAGAGATTTAATCTGATTTTTGTCTTTTATGAAAAAGAAGAAGGTCCCTACATAGAGAATGGTCTTGAGCCATTACTGACAGATTATGACATACTGCAAAAAGCAGACATTGCCTTTGCTCTTGAACCTACAGACAACAAGGTGCAGGTTGGATGTCTGGGAACACTCCATGCATCCATTATTTTTAAGGGTAAAAGAGCCCATTCAGCAAGACCTTGGCAGGGTGAGAACGCAATTCACTAAGGCTGCAGATTTCTTAAAAAGGCTTGCTGATTTTGGTGTCAGGGAGTACAGTTTTGAGGGGATGAGATACTTTGAGGTTATGAATGCAACGATGGTTGATTTTTCTGGAGGAAGAAACATTATTCCAGATAGATTTGTTGTGAATGTAAATTACCGTTTTGCTCCAGGAAAAAGTATAGAACAGGCAAAAAGAGATGTTCTGGACATAGTAAATGGGGAGGCTGAAGTGGAGTTTACAGACCTGTGTCCTTCAGGAGATGTATGTCTTTACAATCCTGTTCTTTCAGAGTTTATTGACAGGTTTAATCTTCCTGTTGAGGCAAAGCAGGCATGGACAGATGTTGCAAGACTCTCTCTACACGGTATTAGATGCTGTTAACTTTGGTCCCGGGTTTGCCTTCTCAGGCCCACCAGAAAGATGAGTACATACTTCTTGACAATCTGTTTGAAAATTATGATATTTTTCAGAGATTTATAGAAATGTAGATAATTACTATATTATTATGAAATCCAGTTCTGTCAGAAGATTTATATACACTGTTGTTTTTATTGTTTCTCTATCCTTTCTGGCTCTTTCTGTTTATCAGATTTATCTCCACAACTCTTTGCTGGACAGATTTCTCCAGAACAGATACATGGAAAACAGAGATGTTATGTACCTTGTTGAAAAGTTAGAGAAAGATATGTTGATGTCTGTGGCCATATCTATCTCACAGAATAAATCTATTAAAGAAATGATAAAAGAAGACAACAGGGACAAAGCATTTTTTATCGTAAAAAGTTTGTGGAATAAATATAGTAGAGAGCTAAATATAAGCGAGATACATATAATAAGAGATGATGGAACATCATTTGTAAATTTTGTTGAGTTTGGAGGGGGTTTTTTAGGAGAAAAAGACAGATACATAACCACAGATTTTAGAAAAGATGTGGAAAAATCAATTAAGACAGAAAAGCCGGTCTCAACACTATTTGTCTGTAGGTACTTTGTAGGATTCAGGTCTGTGTATCCCATAAAGGATGGAAACAGATTGATAGGTATCCTGTCTGTTGGAAAAAGTATTGAAAGTGTAATATCTGACATAAAAAGAACCCTTGGTAAAAATGTCCTTGCAGTTGTTGATATTAATAGAGTAAAGAGATGTCTGAATCCTAAAGCTTTAAAAAGTTTGGAAGAGGGTAATCCAAAATATAACAGCTATATAGTTCTTGGTACTGTTGAGCATTCTATAAGTTTACTGAAAAGTATTGATTTTAGTGAGAGATATTTTGTTAAAAAGTCTGAGGGAAGAACGTATCTTTTTTCTATACTTCCTCTAAGGGATTTTGGCAGTGAAACTGTTGGATACATTATCTTTCAGGATGATATCACTTATCTTAAGTACGGTTTTATGAAAAGTATTGTCAATATATTCTTTACTTACGCAGTTCTCCTTGCAGGAATTGTAGCCTCCATTATTTTTTTCAGCAGAAGATTTGAAAGGAGACTTTCAGAAGTTGAAGATATTACGGACAGATTGTCAAAAAAAGACTTTAGCGTTCTGAAGGAGTACACAGTAGGAGAGAAAGGAGACGACCTTGAAAGACTGAAAAAGCAGATTCTCACAATGGGAAAAGAACTTCACAACTATATCATAGAGCTGAACAGAAGAATGTTGAAACTGTCTGAAGAGAACTACAAAGACCCGCTTCTTGGTAATCCTGAACAGGAGGGCTTTAGTGAAGGTTGGAAACACAGAGATGGAAAAGGCTAAGATAAGAGGGAATTCCCCTATCTGTTATGGTTATAGACCTGGATAACTTCAAGCAGATAAATGACAGGTATGGTCATGATGTTGGGGATAAAGTTTTAAAAGATTTTGTGGAAACAGTTAAAAAGATTATAAGTAGCAGAGATATGTTTTTCAGACTTGGAGGAGAGGAGTTCCTTATAATTCTTTCCGGTGCAGATATAAAGAAATCACGGGAGATAGGAGAGCAGATAAGAAAGGCTGTAGAAAGCAGATATATAAAACAGGAGAAGGGAAAGTCCGTTACACGGTAAGTATAGGCGTGGCTCAGATGGAAGAAGATGATGACCTGTACTCTATTATCTCAAGAGCTGATGATAATCTGTATAAGGCAAAGAGAGAAGGAAGAAACAGGGTTATGGGTTAATCACTGGATTTTTCTGCCATTTCTACTGCTTTTATCATAGCTTTTGCTTTGTTAACTGTTTCCTCGTATTCCTTTTCTGGAATTGAGTCTGCAACGATACCAGCACCAGCCTGTATAAATATTTCGTCTTTTCTTACAACAGCAGTTCTTATCGCAATAGCAGTGTCTAAGTTGCCGTCAAATGATATGTATCCTACAGCTCCAGCGTACGGACCCCTCTTGTCTGGTTCAAGCTCCTCAATAATCTGCATTGCCCTCACCTTTGGAGCACCGCTGACAGTTCCTACAGGAAATACAGATTTTAAAACATCAACAGGATGAAGCTTTTCTTTTAGCTTTCCAGATACGTCTGATACAATATGCATAACGTGGGAGTAATGCTCAATATACATAAATCTTTCAACTTTTACAGTTCCTGATTTTGATACTTTTCCAACATCATTTCTTGCAAGGTCAACAAGCATCAGATGTTCAGCCTTTTCCTTTTCATCGCTTATCAGCTCTTCTGCAAGTTTCCTGTCTTCCTCTTCAGTTTTTCCCCTTGGCCGTGTTCCTGCTATAGGTTTTGTGAGTATTTTTCCATCCTTTACAGTTACAAGGATTTCTGGTGATGAGCCTATCAATTTAATATCCCTGAAATCAAGATAAAAGGTATGGGGATGGATTTATTGTTCTGACGGCTCTATATACATTTATTGGTTTTGTTTTCAGTTTTTTTTCAAATCTCTGGGATATAACAACCTGTATAATGTCCCCTTCCCTTATGTAATGTTTGCATTTTTCTGTAGCTTTCAGGAAGTCTTCTTTTTTAAAATTTGAATGCCACTGTTTTAGATTTACAGACTTTATGTCTATTACTGGTAGTCTGTCTAACTCTACCTCTCCAGACAATTTTTTTCTATACTTTTAATCCTGTTTACTGTCTCTTCGTAAATCTGTTTTATATCTCTTTTTTCATCAATAAATGCTGAAACAATTATTTTTATAGTTTTTTTAACGTTATCAAACGATACAACCTCATCACTGAGGAAAAAGAAAATGTCAGGCAGTTTTAGTGTATCTGGTTTTATATCTGGAACAGGTTCGTAAAAATGTATTATGTCATAACCTACGTACCCAACAAGTCCTCCCCAGAATGGAGGAAGTTCCGGTAGTTTTGCAGGTTTGAAACTTTTAAGTAAACTTTTGACCTCTTCTAATGGGTCTGTTGTTTTTTTATAGGATATCTTTCCGTTGTTATAGAAACTCAACAAAATCATCTTTTACTCTTAGATAGTATGGTAGGGAAGAGCCAATGAACGAATATCTTCCTATACTTTCACCCTGTTCAACACTTTCAAACAGGAAGTTAAATCTCTCTGGAGAGTATATTTTTTTGAAACACTGAGAGGGGAGTGTCCACATCAGACAGAATCTCTGTATAAAGGGGAATAATATTGAATTCCTGTGCTAACTTTTTGAACTCATCTACAGTTAGATTTACAGACATCTTATTACCTTTTTTATTCTATTTTATCAGGATGGAATGACTGCAACAAGCTCATAATCTTTGACAGACACAATAACAATCCTGTCTTTGTTTCCACTGTTCATAATCATGATATTTATGACCTTTTTTTCAATTCCCCCTTCAATAGTTTCATTCAGCTCTTCAAGTATGAACTCCCAGTCAACAAAAATTTCTTCTCTTAACTTTGATAAAAGGGATGAAGCTGTTTGTATGTTTTCTGTGCTGGGAATCTCTAATGATATTAAACTATCATCTATCTCATGTATTATCACCATACATTAATTTTAGAATAAAAAGAGGGGTGTAAAAACCCCCTCTCTTATTACTTCACTTCTACTTTAACTTCTTTTTCTTCCACTGCCTTTGGTATCTCTACTTTCAGAATGCCGTTTTCAAATGTGGCTTTTGCCTCTTCTGTTTTTACTTCCACTGGAAGAGGTATTACTCTTTCAAACACGCCGTAAAATCTTTCACTTCTGTAGTAGGTTTTTTCTTTTTCTTCCTCCTCTTTTTTCACCTCTCCCCTGATAACTACTGCGTTGTCTTTGATTTTTACCTCAACATCTTCTTTCTTCGCTCCGGGGATTTCAGCTTCAATAATCAGCTTATTGTCCTTTTCGTAGATATCAACCCGTGGATTCCATGTAGCCACCTCAGCAATCTCACCGCTTTTGGTGTTGGAACAAGTTCCTGAAATACTTTATTTGGTTTCTTGCTCTATCCTTGCAAGCTCTCTGAATGGATTCCATACAAATGTTGGTAAGTTTCTTCTTTCCATGATTCCTCACCTCCAATTTTATAATTTTGTTTATATAAAATATTATAATACTTTACTAAAATCTGTCAAGATGGTAAACCTTACATCATAAATCTGACAACAAAAAGTGTGATGTGAAGTGTTTTATAAGTTCAGTCTTTCGCTTTCAGGAATGTACCTGTAAACAGGTATGTGCAGAGTGTCGCCGTTTCTTTCCTCTACAGTAAACTGACCGTGATAAACAGAATAAGATGCAAATGCTGTTCCTATTGATATTATTTCTTTCTGGAGTTTACTTCTGTCTAAAGAGAGCATCTCTGGTTTTACCATTATTCCTGCTTTAGGAAGGTTGTATATCCTCTGCTCTATCCCTTCTCTTGTTTTTATAGGAAGGAGCTCTTTCCTGACTAACTGTTTGAAAAACAGGTCTGCATCAGTTTTAATCACTTTTTTTTCAGGTTTTTTAATCTCTTTTTCTCCGGGAGAAAACCCAAATATGTCCACCAGTTTTGACACTATGTCGTAGGCATTCTTTAACTGGCTTTCTTTAAACCATAATGAGAAGTTTACAGAAACAACTGTTGGATTAATATGGTCAAGATACCACAAAAGCCCTTCCTTCCACAAATTTGTTATAGACAGAACCTGCCTGTTTTCGTTTATAGCTGCTGCTGTATATGTTCTGTCCTGATTACACTGAATTCCTAAAAAAAGCATAACCTGACCTCTTTTTTAAACATGATACAGATAAGAGGAAAATTTTTTATGATGATTTACACATATTTTATAACTCTGACTTTTTCCAGCGTTATCAATCCTTTTGTTATAAACCCTTCAATCTCAGGGATAACCTTTTCAATCTTTTCCTTTCTGTCTACTGCTTCTATCACTACAGGAAGGTCTCCTGAAAGGGTTAGAAGTCCTGCAGAGTGTATCCTACTTGATGCTCCATAACCCATTATTCCTCTCAAAACCGTTGCCCCGGCTATATCGTTTTCCTTTAGAGTTTCAACAATCTTTTTGTATGCTAATTTGCCGTTAATTCTGTCATTTTCACCTATAAATATTCTCAGTAGATATGCTTCCCCTTCTATTTTCATCCTTCACCTCACATTAAGGCTCTTGCTATCACAAGTCCGCCAATACCTGCAGATATGGAAAGAATGTTGTTAAGCAGAATGTTTATTACAGCTTTAATATACTCTCCATCCTGAAAAAGTGCTATTGTCTCATAAGAAAATGTTGAAAATGTTGTAAATGCTCCTAAAAAACCTACTGCAAAAAACATCCTCCACAGAGGGTCTATTGACAGTTTTTCAATGGTTAAGATAGTGAAAAACACTAAAATAAAAGAGCCTAAAGTGTTTACAACTAATGTTCCTGCTGGAAATGATACAGCTGAGTATTTGTTTACTGCTGAAGAGACTACAAATCTCAGGAGAGCCCCTAAAGCTCCTCCCAACATAACAGCTAAATAGCTCATCCTATAAACCCAAGGAGCTGATTTATCTCTTTTTTGCCACCTAAAAATACAGGTGTTCTCTGGTGAATGTCTGTAGGTTTTATGCTCAAGATGTCTGCTTTTCCATCTGTTGCTCTTCCACCTGCCTGCTCAATAATAAATGCCATTGGTGATGCTTCATACAGGAGTCTCAATTTTCCGCTGGTATTTTTTCTGTCTGCTGGATAACCGAACATACCACCTTTTATAAGTGTTCTATGAACGTCAGCCACCATTGAGCCGATATATCTTGTTGTGTATCCTTCCTCTTTCAGAGTTTCTATGTAGTCCACTATCTTTGGCTCTGTCCATTTTTTTGCGTTTGCTTCATTTATTGAGTAGATTTTTCCTTTTTGTGGTATTTTCATGTCTGGATGGGAGAGGAGAAACATACCAACAGATGGGTCAAGGGTAAATCCATTAACGCCGTTTCCTGTTGTGAGAACAAACATAGTAGAAGAGCCGTATATAACATATCCTGCAGCAACCTGTTTGTATCCTTCCTGGAGGAAGTCTTCTTCTGTTCCTTTTACCCTTCTGTGTATGGAGAAGATAGTTCCTATGCTGATATTTACATCAACGTTTGATGAGCCGTCTAAAGGGTCAAAGGCTATCACATAATTTGCATCAACCCCTTGCGGTGGGTATATAGGTTCGTCTAACTCTTCAGATGCCAGGGCGTAAAACTGACCACTGTCTGACAGGTGTTTTATAAGGATTTCGTTTGAAAGCTCGTCTAACTTCTGGACTTCTTCTCCCTGCACATTCACCTTTCCTGCCTGTCCTAATATGTTGGCAAGACCTGCCATTCTGACGTGGGATGCTATTATTTTTGTGGCAGATTCTATTGCTGTCAGGGCTATACTGAGAGAGCCTGTTGCCTGAGGGTATTTTCTCTCCTCTTCAAGTATAAATCTGTTCAGGTCAATACCTATTTTTGC
Source organism: Persephonella sp. (assembly GCA_030949555.1). Classification (GTDB taxonomy): domain Bacteria; phylum Aquificota; class Aquificia; order Aquificales; family Hydrogenothermaceae; genus Persephonella_A. The sequence continues at coordinate 31,257 of JAUZSJ010000013.1, forward strand.
CATTTTTTCCCCCTTTTTAGTTTAGGGTTTCTTTTCTGAGCTGCTTAAATTTTATTACAGATTTTTTGTCTTTTAGATTCTGGAATATGTAATGAAAGTCTATAGCTGGTCCATAGGATTTGACAAGCATCTTTGTAAGCTCGCATACAGTTTCATCTCCGGCAATACACTGTTTCATCATGTCTATCAGCAGGTCTTCAAGGGAAACAACATTCATTGTAAATCCTTCAGTTTCTATCTGGTTGAATGTTCCTGCTGGAATTATCTCAAAATTTTTGCTTATCTCTACAACTACATCTTCCCTTGTCCAGAAATCTCCCATCTGGGAGTATCCTAATTCTTTTAAGATTTTTGTCAGTAGAGGGATGTCAGGAAACAGGAGGGAGATGTTCCCGGAAGGATACATCCCCTGCGTATAAACAGTGAGAGCAAACTTTCCCACAATAACAGGCTGGATTTTTGAACCAGCCTTTTTGAGCTCTGTGTATATTTCTTTTATTGCTCTTATCTGTTTATCTAAAAGGGTCATTACTTTTTGAGCTCTCCGTATTCATATCTGACAGGTTTTACATATTTTTCAACAAGTTCTTTTGTGTTAAATACGTTCAGTTTTCCAAATAGGAACTCAAACTTTTTATACAGGGCATCTAATATTTTTTCCTTATACTCTTTATCTAAAGTCCACCACTGGTATTTAAACGGTCCAAAGCCTTTCTTTCTTGTTTTGTATATAAACTGCTCTTCTGTCCAGCCTTCTTTCCACTCATTTTTCAGATTTTTCTTCAGCCAGCTGTATATCTCATTTTTAAAATCTTCTGGTATCAGGTCATACATGATGTTCTGAAATCCCGTTGCCAGATGTATCTCACAGCAGTTGTTCTCTGGGAATTTGTCAAACAGCTCATCAGGAAGTGTAGATGCTCCATGCTGAACTGTTCCACCAAGTCCGTATTTTTCCCTTGCCACTTTGCCAATATCCCTCAGAACATTAAAGTCTAATTTTACCTCTGCTATTGTTCCGTCTGGAAGGGGAATTCCTCCGTGCTCTGTTCCAGTCTGGACAGACATCTTTGATATTCCTGCCATTTCTTCGGGGAGATTTTCAAGGTATCCTTCCATAAATGCTTCAAATTCTTCAACTGTTGAGTTTTTACCTCCTATGTGTCCAATCTCAGCTCCTACAGATACTGTGATGCCTTCTGGCTCTATCTGCCGTATAAACTGTGTCATTTTTGCTGTGCATATGTAGTTGTGATACTGCTGCTCTTTCAGTGTTGGTTTTGAGTAATCAACTAATGTTGATGGGTCAATATCTATGTTGTAAAATCCTGCTTTTATTGCCTCTTCTGTAAGGTCTTTTATGGACTGGAGCTCTTTTTCCGGGTCCTCTGTATACTTTTTGGCATTGAACTGGAAGTGGTCTCCCTGAACAAATACAGGCCCTTTAAACCCTTCTTTTATGGCGGCTGCTAAAACACAGGCAGCATACTCTGAAGGTCTCTGGAATGTGTATCCAATTTCTGATTTTGCTATCTCAAATATGAATGCTCCTACATTGTGGTTATTTGCCACTTTAAACATCTGTCTCGCAACATCATAAGTCATCCCTCTGATGTTTACAGCAGGGGTTGTTATGTTATCTACTTCTCCTCTACCCATCGCCATGTAAAACTCATGTATAGAAGAAGGAACAGCTCCAAACTCGTTGGCTATCTTTCTTATCAGTTTTTTTGCCTTTTCTTTCAGTTCCTCTTCTTCAGCAAACACAGCTGTATAAATAAGGTCGTCAATAACGGTCTCCCTCAGTTTTTTTTCATCTTTTATTGATATACTTTTTCCGTCACACTCAACAGCTGAATGGACTATATCTTTAAGTTGCTCCTCAGATGTGGCTATTGTTGGCATCTAAACACCCCCTTAGGTTTCCTTTGAGAATAATTATAACATTTTCCCGAATAGAAAATAGGTTGGTGACTTAATAAAGAAAGTTTAGATAGGGATTAGAAAAGGATAGCTACCTTAAGTCGATTTTCAACTTCTTTTACTTTTTGTATTTTTTCAATAGAAATATTGAAATCATTTGAAATGGTGAATAGGAAAGAAAAACTTTATATTTCCAGAAGAATTGTGATATATATTTTCTTGCATTAATTATTATTCCCAATCTGCTTGTCTGATTAATTTTTAAAAGGTACCTGGCTTCCGGTTTTACATACATATATGAATAGGCATCAAATCCAATATATAACATAAGATTAAAAATACCATAAGTACTATTGTAGGTTCTTCCTGCCCCAAAGCTAATATCGAATTTTAATTTATTTCCGTTGTTATCCCTATTGAAACCAATATACATTCCCCAACTAGGAGGGGTATGATATGGGGAGAAGCGGTATGGCAAAACTTCGGCTTTAAGAAGAGTGATATCATTAGCGTATATGTTGTTATGCTTATAGAATAATTCGCTTTTGAATAAAATATATTCCTTTTCTTGAAAATATGATTTATTATACGGATCAGTTAGTTCATTTGAAAATGCTGTTATAGATACACCTGTTTTATTTTTAGTTGAAAAGATAAGAGAGACTTTTACTGAATTTGCTTCTTTCTAAAGGATTATACAAAATATAGTTTACTTTCGTTTCTTTATATTTTAAAGACATTATTCTGTTATAATCTGGATAAACGAATCTATGAGCACGAAATTTAAATTCATAATAATATCTTAAAGATTCTCTAAGGGTGTTGGTTAATTTTTCATAATCATAATTGTCTATTTTAAATGTAATAATTTTGTAGAATGTATCTTTCTCTTCAGGTGTCATTTTATTAACTAAGAGAATGACGCGAATTATAGAAGGAGGAAGGACTGTTTGCTTTTTTATTTTTTTCTCGAGTATGTGTACTACATGAATTGGCAATAGTTTAGGATAAAGGTTTAAATCTCTTCTATCGGGAATTTCTGGATCTATTACTTTGATTAAATCGTACATTCCTGTGGCGCAATTGTTGGAAACAAAATAATATTTTGTTTTAAACTTACCAAGTTCATATAGATGGTATATTAAAAAAGTTATTTTTTCCTTAGTATAGTCCAACCAGTATATAAATATAAATCTTTGTTCAACATCATTATAAATATATTTCCGTTTGAAAAATGGTTCTCTTATATAGAATGCATCAAATTTGCCAGTTAAACCCTTATAAGAGTAAACCAAAAGTTTTTTTCGTGAGCTTTGGCGGCAAAATGTACGACTTCTGAGACAATTAAAGGTTGATTTTTATTTTTAAAAATTAACATAACATGACCAAATGAAGATTGAGGTGAGTTTAAGTATTCGGAAGAAAATACAATTCCGATTTCATCTTTTGGAAAGTTTTTTATGAATCTGGATATAGTCTGATGCAATTGTTTAGATTTGTTTCTGGTAAGGAGAAGTATTTTTTCAAGAATAGATATCTTGCAGGAAAATTGCAAATAGCTCTCTCTGTGATTCTTAGACCTAAAAGCTGATAAGGTCTCTTCTAACTCATTAAGTGGTGTTATATTGGGATATGATAGATAAAAGTGTTTCTCAATTTTGGCTTTGTTTTCCCAGTGTATTAAGGCTTTCCACTGGTTCGAAAAGGATATTTTTTTTAGTTTGTTAAGTTCGTCTGCTTTTATATTAGAAAATAGCAGTTGCACTAAGATAGTATATAATATAGCTTTTTTCAAAACCATCTTATTACCACAATCTTGCATATTTTTTAGATACATTGTAATATAGAACTATAAAGTTTTAATATCTCATAATAAAGGGGGGTTATGATGAGGAAGGTTCTATTGGCGTCATTGGTAAGTGTCAATTTAGCTTTTGCGTCAGCTACTATTTTAAAAGGAACCTCTCAAAATGTCTCAATAACAACAGAACCTCCAGGAGCCACTGTTTATGTAGATGGTCAGGTTATGGGAACAACACCTGTTACTTTAAGTTTGCCTAAAAACAAATATCACAAAATAGCAGTAGAAAAAGAATGTTATCAGAGGGTTGAAGTTCCCCTTGGGAAAAAATATGACCCAATTGCTTTACTTAATATTTTTTGGGATTTGAGTACAACTGATTTTATAACTGGTGCTGCTTGGGAATATTCTCCAAATAGTTACCATATAAAGTTAAAGAAAAAGCCTGATTGCAAATCAAAATGAAATTTTAGGTATCCTTACCTTGGGATTGACGGTAAGGATACCGTTACTTTCTTTATTTTAATGTTCTTTAACGATATCAGATATAATGATTACATGTTTCAAGCTTTTGAATACCTTTTGGGAAGATTTAAATGTAATATATCTCCGACTTTGATATTTAAATATAATAATCCGGTTGATTTTTTAGACATAATTAGCAAGAGGTGTTTCAATAGAAAATAAATAATATTTCCTGTGCAAACCTTTCCATATCCCTTAATGCCCTTTCTGCTTTCAGTAGTTTCCTCTTTCTTCTGTCTTTTACCTTTCTGTCTAAATCCGGGAGGAGGGCAAAGTTTGGATTCATAGGCTGGAGCTCTTCTTTTGGTTCTGTTATGTATCTTACCAGTCCACCTAACATTGTTGTCTCTGGAGGAATTACCGGTTCTTTACCTTTCAGCATTCTTGAAACGTTAATTCCTGCAAGTATTCCTGTTGCGGCAGATGCCGTATATCCTTCTACCCCTGTTATCTGACCGGCAAACAGTATTTCTGGATTTTTCTTTAGCTGTAGTGTAGGCTTTAACACCCTGTGGGACTGTATAAATGTGTTTCTGTGTATGGAGCCCAGTCTAACAAAAGTAGCATTTCTCAGGGCAGGTATCAGTCTGAATATTCTTTTTTGCTCGGGATACTTCAGCTTTGTCTGGAATCCTACCATTGACAGAAGAGTTCCTTCTCTGTTTTCTTTCCTCAGCTGGACTACAGCAAAGGGCTGTTTTCCTGTTTTGGGGTCTGTTAAACCTACAGGTTTCATAGGACCAAACAGGAGGGTCTGTTTTCCTCTCCTTGCAATCTCCTCAATGGGAAGACATCCTTCAAAAAACACTGCCCTTTCAAACTCCTTCAGAGGAACCTGCTCCCCTTTCAGCAGTTCCTGATAAAATATCTCGTACTCTTCCTCTGTGAGGACGCAGTTAAAGTAGTCTCCTTCTCCTTTTGAGTATCTGTCTCCCCAGAAACCTTTTGAGTAATCTACTGTTTCAGCATCAACGGTTGGGGCTATCGCGTCATAAAAGTAGAGGTGCTCTGCCCCTGTCAGTTTCTGTAGCTTCTTTGAGAACTTTTCAGATGTTAAAGGTCCGGTTGCAATGATGATAAAGTCGTAGTCTTCAGGAATCTCTGTTATCTCCTTTCTTATAACATTTATGTTTGGGTGTTTTTCTAAAGTCTGTGTTATCTTCTGTGAAAACTTTTCCCTGTCAACAGCTAAAGCTCCTCCTGCAGGAACAGAGAATTCTTCTGCAACTTTTACAACAAGGGAGTTAAGCATCTTCATCTCTTCTTTTAAAAGACCTGCTCCTGTCGTAATCTCTTTTCCACCAAGGGAGTTGGAGCAGACAAGCTCTGCAAAATTACCTGTTCTGTGGGCAGGAGTGGATTTTTCAGGTCTCATTTCGTATAAATCTACTTGAAATCCTTCTTCTGCTATTTTGTAGGCTGCTTCACTGCCTGCAAGTCCTCCACCAATTACTGCTACTTTTTTCATTTTACCTTCTGCTTTTTTTGTGGAAATATATGGAGATATTATCTACTTTTCAATATTTTCTTTGTCCTCTTCTATCCTGAACAGATATTTCAGCAGGAATGGTGGAACAAGGGTTGTCAGTATGACTATAAATACAACGGCAGAGTATATTTCATTGGTAAATATTTTTGCAGACCTTCCAAGCTCTGCAAAAACTAAACCTACTTCTCCTCGGGGAACCATAGATGTTCCTATTATGAGTTTTTTGAGACTGTCTGTGCCTTTCAGCAGGTATGCTCCCCCTACTTTACCAAATATTGCGATTATTAGCAGTGTGATTGTTAAAAGCCAGAATGTTGAGGAGCTGAAGTCAATTTCTCTCAGATTCATTGACAGTCCAACAGTTACGAAAAATATAGGAGTAAACAGGAATATAAGAGGTTTCATCTGTGTTTCTAACTTTTCAACAAAGTGAGGGTCTGCTTTGAGGGCAATGCCAAATGGAAGGAAAAATCTACGAGAAAGAGCAATACCTGCAGCGAATGCTCCTATTATCTCTGGTGCTCCAAACAGATGTGCAACATAGGCAAAGAAAAGGATAAGAGAGATGATTATCGTTGGGATAAAACCGGGAACCTTTCTGTATCTTCTATCGTAAACATGAATAAACTTTGACATTACGGCAGCTAAAACAGGTGCTGTTGCAAAGAAGAATGCTACAAGTATTATTATTCTCATGGTATTTTCTAAGTTTACTTCGCCCGTCAGAGCAAAATCTGCAAGTATAACCAGTAGTATAACTCCAATAACATCGTCTAAAACGGCAGCTCCCACTACTAATTGTGCTATAGAAGTTTTTTCTTTGCCTAAATCTTTCAGAACTCTGACGGTAATACCTATACTTGT